>NZ_JAKGTF010000019.1:0-61683 GCF_022324735.1 Clostridium sp. YIM B02551
CGTTGACTTAAGTTTATTTCTAAATCTTACTTCATTTACTCTGTTTAATTTTCAAAGACCAATTTGTTTGTTTATCCCCGTGTCTCTTAGGGACAAGTAGTATCTTACCATATATATTTCGTCATTTTTCTACAGAAAATCTATTTTCTGCACCTCACCACTTAAATACTCTAAATTTCTATTACTTTCTAAGTTTTCTTACTATTGATACACCAGGTTATGTATACCGCATTTTATAATCATTTATTATCTAGTTAATGAATTTTCTGTAATTTCTCCTATAAATCAATCCCTTATTACGACAATAAAAAGAACTCCAACCGTAGCTAGAGTTCTTTTTATTTATATGACTTGTTTTAAAGTCACCCCAATCTTCTCATTAATTACGACCTCTGCCGCTCCATCATATTGAGTAGATGTTTTATTAATTAATATTAGATGCTTCCCACTAAAGTATTTAATTAGTCCTGCTGCAGGATATACCATAAGAGAAGTTCCTCCAATGATTAAAGTATCTGCTTTAGCTATAGCTGAAACTGCTCCATTAATAGTATCTTCGTCTAAACCTTCCTCATATAAAACCACGTCAGGTTTAACAGTTCCCCCACACTTAGTGCACGTCGGCACTCCTTTTGAATTAACTATAAAGTCTGCATCATAAAATGAATGACACTTCATACAATAATTTCTATGAACTGATCCGTGAAGTTCATAGACATTTTTACTTCCTGCCATTTGATGAAGTCCATCTATATTTTGAGTAACCACAGCTTTTAGTTTCCCCATCTCCTCTAATTTTGCTAAAGCTTTGTGAGCGTCGTTAGGTTTAGCATCTTGATATATTAGTTTCTCTTTATAAAAAGCAAAAAATTCTTCAGGGTATCTCATGAAAAAGGTATGTGACACCAATTGTTCTGGAGTAAATGTTCTATTTAATTTTTCATTAAACAAACCATTTGCACTCCTAAAATCAGGTATACCAGACTCAGTAGATACTCCTGCTCCCCCAAAGAATACTATGTTATTTGAATTTTTAATTATTTCTTTTAGTCTTTCAATACTCATAATTTCACCTCAAGTTTTGTATACTATTTAAATTATACCACTAAGAGCCAATCCTATCACAAAACTTCACATCTTTTAAAATAAAAACCTTTGTAATTCATTTATATGAACTACAAAGGCTTTAAAACTCCTGAGTTTATGCTCGAAGTTTAGTAGCTTTATCCTTAAAGCTAATTCCATTATTATTAAACAGTGCTGAAGTTCCTAGTACATATATATCTACATTTCTATTCTTTAAGTGTTCCATTGTTATGCTATTTATACACCCATCTACTTCAATCTTTGGCCTCTTCGCACTTTTTTTTAACATTTCATTTAATTTATCAATTTTATCTAAAACTTCATATCTAAATTTTTGACCCGCAAAGCCTGGATCAACTGTCATCATTAATATCATATCAACCATGGATAAATACTTTTCTATCTTTTCGACAGGTGTTTCTGGGCTAATTGCTAATGCAGGCTTTATTCCGTATTCTCTTAATAATGATATATCTCTTTCAACATTTTCACTTGCTTCGATATGAAAAGATATATACTCAGGTTTTAAGTATCCATACATTTTTATATATTTTTCAGGATTCACTGTTGCTAAATGTATGTCTAGAGGTATATTTGTATACTTTTTTATAGCTTCTAAAACATAAGGTCCCATAGCTAAGTTATTTACGAATATGCCATCCATTACATCACAATGTAGTAAATCTATTTTTGCTTCTTCTAATTTCTTTAGTTCATTATATAACTCTATCTGATTTGCACACATTATTGATGCTGCTAATTTCAATATAGTACACCTCCCCATAGATTTTATCTAATAATCCTTTGCTATCTACCTAATGCTTCAAGCTCATACCCATCTTTATTGAACTTATCAACACTAGCTACTACTAATTGTTTATTTAACATCTGATTTAATATATCATAAGGTATTGTTACTGTATGTGCTCCTGAAAAAATTGCATCATTTACTTGGTTTGGATTCTTAAAACTTGCTGCAACAATTTTTGTGTCTACCTTATTCTCGTCAATATACTTTCTTATTTTGTTAATTACCTCATAAGGATTAATATTGTTACTCTCCATTCTATTTACATAAGGAGCAATATAATCACAACCTGCAAGCACACTAATTATTCCTTGCTCAACTGAACATACAGCAGTTGCCAAAATAGGAGTATACCTATTTTCTCTTTTTATAGAAGTTATTACTTTCATTCCTTCAACTGTTGCAGGAATTTTTAGTACAATTCGAGTAGAATCAATCTGTAGAATTCTTTTACAGTCATTATAAATTTCATCATGAGTTTCTCCTACCGCTTGTACAAAAAGCATTTTAGGATAAGCTTCATATATTTCATTTATAATAACTTCCCTGTTCTTTTTTTCCTTTAGTAGTAATGTGGGATTAGTCGTAACCCCTTTAAAAAATCCTAAAGCTGATATCTCTTTTATCTCGTTTATATTTGCTGTATCTAAGAACATTTTTTTCTTCTCCTTATATCAATGTTATATTCTATCCTATATCTTTCATATCTGATGAATCTAACATCTCATACTTTTCTATAAAAGGATTCAATATTTTAAGTATATCTTTAATACCACCTTTAGAATCAGATTCAATATTTAAAGGTAATACAGGTTCATGTAATGAAAGTCTTAATAATAGCCATCCATCTCCATTATTCTTATCACAATTAACCTTTAATCCTTCGTAATTCTTTTCTTCAATACTCCATCCATCTATTGATGATGCATACTCTTTTAACTCATTAATAACTTTTTGTCCATAACCCTTAAAGTCATCAGTTTTTATTTTCAATCTAACATCGGAACTTTCCAATGGATTCTTAAGCCTATCAATTAAAGTTGCTATGTTTTCTCCTTCTTCTTTTAACTTAGCCATTTTAATCAATATTTTAGCTATTAGATATGCTCCATCATCAAGGAAATAATTTTCTTTTAAGGCTGCATGTCCTGAAGTTTCGATAGCTAATTGACTATCTTTTCCCTCTTCATTTAGCCTTTTAGACTCATTTATTACGTTTCTATATCCTCTTTTAAATCTGTGATGAACTCCACCTAGATCTGTTATAAAATCTCTTAATCCATTAGATGTTACTGAATCTGTAACTATAATTGACTTTGGATGTTCTTCTAAAACTATTGCTGATATTAGTGCAATTAGCGCATTTCTATTAATCTCAATTCCATCTGAGCTAACAATAGCAGCTCTATCAACATCAGCATCAAATATTATCCCAAGATCTGCCTTACTTTTTAAAACTGCTTCCTTAATTGCTTTCATTGCCTCATTATTCTCTGGATTAGGAATATGATTAGGGAACATGCCATCCGGATTTAAGAATTGACTTCCTTCTATATCTGCTCCTAACTCCTCTAATACTTTATTTGCAAAAAAGCCGCCTGCTCCATTTCCAGCATCAACAATTATTTTAAAGTCTTGTAGTGGCTTGTTATAATTATTTTTTGATTTCACATCACTTCTTATTTTATTTACTAATATATTTGCATATTCATCTATAAAGCGAACAATTCTTAATACTCCTCTTGTTGTATACATCATTTCAGAATCACATGCTATTTCTAATATTTCACTGATATCTTCCTTTTCACATCCACCTTTAGGAGTAAAGAACTTAAGCCCATTATAGAAATAAGGCAAGTGACTTGCAGTAATCATTATAGCCCCATCACATTTATAGTCATCTAAAATTGTTGTCATGAACATAGCTGGCGTGGTACTCATTCCGCAATCATACACATCACATCCAACATTAATTAGTAAATCAATTAAAGCTTCTCTGATTTCTGGTCCTGATAATCTTGAATCCATTCCTATAGCAATCTTAATCTTCTCATCATTATTCTTATTTTTCTTAATCCATTTAACAAATCCATTCCCAATAAATCTTACAGTTGTAGGTGTAAGGTTTACTTTATGTTCTGAAGTTTCAATAGCTATTCCTCTAATATCAGTACCATTTTGAAGCCTCTTAAGCTCTTCCATCATAATAATTCCTCCTAGCTATTAATTAAAATTCACCTTGTTCTATTTTTTCTACTAAAGCTAATCTTTCGCTATGACGTCCACCTTGAAATTCTGCATTTATCCATGTATCTACTATATCTAAAGCTAGCCCTTCCCCGGTTACTCTTTCTCCTAAACATAAAATATTAGTATTATTATGTTCTCTTGTTGCTTTAGCTGAGAATGTATCCCCAACAACTGCTGCTCTTATACCTTTAAATTTATTTGCAGCTATTGACATTCCTATTCCAGTACCACAACATAATATTCCAAGATCACATTCCTTTGATATTACTGATTTTGATACCTTTATAGCATATTCAGGATAATTAACACTTTGTGCATTATTAGTCCCAAAATCTTCTACTTCAATATTTTTTCCTGCTAAATATTCCTTTATAGCATTTTTCAATCTAAATCCGCCGTGATCGCAGCCAATAGCAATTTTCATATATATCAACCTTCCTATTCTTACTAAGTTATTTTTCATTGTAAATACTATTTTCACGTAGTATAATTTATAAAAGAATAGGAGAATACTCGCAATATTCTCCTACCTTTATATTTTCTGATGTGGGGGCTATGGGATATTCTTAATTTCGCTTATTACATTTTCAAACAAGTCTATATTTTGAGACAAGTCTTGTTTAAATAATGATGACCCTATAACAATGTCTCTAGCTCCACAATCTATAACCTCTTTAATGTTATCTAGTGTTATTCCCCCATCTACTTGAATAGTAAAATCAAAATTTCCTTTTTTCTTAATTTCATTAAGTTCTTTAATTTTATCTAAAGCTAGTGGGATGAATGATTGTCCGCCAAAACCTGGTTCAACTGACATTATTAATACTCTATTGACTAGAGGATAAATATGCTCTAAACAACTTATTGGTGTTGCTGGGTTTACTGCTACTCCTGCTTTAATACCAAAACTTTTTAGGTAATGAATACTCTTATACATATGAGTTGCAACTTCAGCATGTATTGTTATGCTGTTTGCTCCAGCTTCAACTAGTGGTTCAACAAATTTATCAGGATCTGTTACCATCAAGTGAACATCAAATTCAATCTCTGTTAACTTTCTTAATGCAGCTACTTGATCTAATCCAAAGGATAGATTTGGAACATAATGTCCATCCATAATATCTATGTGTATTGCTTTGATATTTTTTTCATTAAAAACTTTAAAATCTTCTCCATAATTACATACGTTTGCTGACAATAATGATGGTGAAATTATTACTTCCATAACTTACTCCCCCGTTTTATATTTTATATCTCTATATTTTTAATTAACCTAAAACTATCTTTTTAACTTCATCTTTTAAATGTTCTTTTGTAAGTCCATAGAATTCCATTAAGTCCTTTGGTTTTCCTGATTGACCGAATGTATCATTCATTCCAAGTCTTTTTACTGTTGCTAAATTTTCTTCACTTACTACTTCACATACTGCAGATCCAAGTCCACCAATTATGCTGTGCTCTTCTATAGTTATTATTTTTCCAGTCTTTTTAGCTTCTGCTACAATTAGTTCCTTATCTATAGGTTTAATTGTTGCCATGTTAACTACTGATACATCAATACCTTCCGCTTCAAGTTCATTACTAGCTTCTAGTGCCATTTCTACAGTAATTCCAGTTGCTATAATAGTAGCCTTGCTTCCTTCTTTCAGTAATTCACCTTTACCAATTTTGAAGTTGCAACCATTTGGATGAACATCCTCAACAGCCATTCTACCAACTCTAATATATACAGGTCCGTAATATTCAGCAGCTGCTTTTATAGCTTCTTTTGTTTCTGCTCCATCGCTAGGATTTATAACTACCATTCCAGGTATACTTCTCATTAATGATAAATCTTCTATAGCTTGATGTGATGCTCCATCTTCTCCAACTGTTATACCAGCATGACTTGCAACCACTTTAACATTTAACTTAGGATAAGCTACTGAATTTCTTATTTGTTCAAAAGCTCTTCCTGCAGCAAACATTGCAAATGTTGATGCAAATGGTATTAACCCAGTAGTTGCTAAACCAGCAGCTGTTCCAATCATATTAGCTTCAGCTATTCCCATATTAAAGAATCTTTCTGGTGCAACCTTCTTGAAATCTGCACTTTTAGTTGATTTTGACAAATCCGCATCTAGTACTACTATATTTTCATTAGTTTTTCCTAACTCTGATATAGCTTGGCCATATGCTTCTCTTGTTGCCATTTTCATATTAATTACCTCCCTTGATTTCCTTTAATGCTACAACTAGTTCTTCCTTGCTTGGTGCAACTCCATGCCATCCTGCATTGTTCTCCATAAATGATACGCCTTTACCTTTTACAGTCTTAGCAATAATCATAGTTGGTTTTCCTTTAACTGTTTTTGCTTCATCTATTGCATTTCCTATTTGTTCAAGGTCATGTCCATCTATAACTATTACATTCCATCCGAAAGCTTTAAACTTCTCATCTATTGGATTAATATTCATTACGTCTGAGTTTTTACCATCAATTTGTAGTCCATTGAAATCAAGAAATGCAGTTAGGTTGTCTAATTTGTAATGAGCTGCTGCCATTGCTGCTTCCCATACTTGTCCTTCTTGACATTCTCCATCACCTAAAATTGTGTATACTCTATATTCCTTATTCTTAACCTTTCCAGCTAATGCCATTCCATTTGCAGCAGATAAGCCTTGTCCTAAAGAACCAGTTGACATATCTATTCCAGGAATTGCTTTCATGTCTGGATGTCCTTGTAATATAGAATTTATTTGTCTTAGTTTACCAAGCCATTCTTCTCCGATAACACCTTTTTCCATTAATGTTGCATATAATCCAGGAGCTGCATGTCCTTTTGCTAGAACAAATCTATCTCTATTAGGATCTCTTAAATCATCAACATTTATATTCATTTTTTCAAAATACAATACTGTTAATATATCAGCTATCGATAGAGATCCACCTGGATGTCCTGATTGAGCTTCTGTTATCATCACTAATATTTTTTCTCTTATTTTTTGCGAATGTATTTTCAATAAATCAGCATTCATAACAACACTTCCTTCTATAAATTAAGATCTAATAACTACTTTCATTTCATTGCCTTGCATTGCTGCATCTATTCCGTCTCTCCAGTTATCTAGGTCTACTATCTTAGTAACTAAAGTTTCTGTATCAACCTTTTTGTTCTTTAAAAGATCTAAAGAAATTTCCCATGAGCTTGGTTTTTGTGATCTACAACCAATGTATCTAATTTCTCTTTGAATGATTAATTCTTGATTCATTTCATTTAGAGTTTTAGCAAATATTCCAACTTGTACGAAATCTCCTTTTTTCTTAACAAGCTTCAATCCTTGATTTACAGCATGTATAACACCTGAACAATCAAAAACCTTATTTACTCCGTAGTTGTTGGTTTTCTCCATTACGATTTGCTCTAAATCTTCTTGTTGTATATCTACAGCTCTGTCTATTCCTAATTTAGTTGCCAAATTCAATCTTTCTTTGTCTTTTGTAACTCCTGCTACGACTACATAAGCTCCTTGTGATTTTGCCACTTGGCTTAAAAGTAATCCTATTGGTCCTGGACCAAATACTAAAACTACATCATCCTTAACTACAGTTGTCTTTTCTAAAGCGGCATGCACACAACAAGCAAGAGGTTCTGTTAATGCTGCTGAAAGTGATGATACATTGTCTGGAAGAACATGTACACTTTCTTCTCTTGAGATAACATATTCTGCAAAACTTCCATTAACTTGAGTTCCTATTCCTCTTCTTGATGAACATAGATTGTAGTCTTTGCTCTTACAGAAGTCGCATGTTCCACAAGTTTCAAATGTAGTTTCGCTAGTTACTCTGTCACCAACTTTAATGCTCTTAACATCTTCTCCAACTTCTACTACTACACCTGCGAATTCATGACCTAATACTACTGGAGTTTTTATATTAGCGTACTCACCTTTGAAGGAGTGAAGATCAGATCCGCATATACCACTATATTCAACCTTTATCTTTACTAAATTCTTCTCTGCCTTCGGCTCTTCAATATCTAACAACTCCATATTGTCATATCCTGGTTTAGTCTTTGTTAATGCCTTCACTTTAATTCCTCCTCTAGTCTTGAACTATCATTATTTTGTTATATTCTTCTTTTCTTTCTTTAATCATTTCGAAAGCTTTTGCTGTATCTTCTAAAGAGAATCTATGTGATATAAGCTCTTTAAGTTTTATTTTCTTTTGTTTTACATATTCTATACTCTTAACCCATTCTTGACCTGGGAATGGAGCCGAATATGAGTTCCAGAAACCTTGTAATGTTAATTCTTTTCTAAAGATTCCTTCAAAGGCTTTTTCTGATAATTCTATGCCTGCATGTCCAATGCCTTGGAATCCTATTTTTCCTTTTTTCTTTGTTACTAGTAAACATTGTTCTTGAGTGATTTTAGAACCTGCACTCTCAATACAAATATCTACTCCTAATCCATTAGTTAATTCCAATATTTTATCTACAGGATTTTCTTTTAATGCATTTATTCCAATGTCTGCACCTAGGCTAATTGCTTCTGCTATTTTTTTATCTGAAATATCTACTGCAATAACCTTTTCAACTCCTGTAACTTTAAGCCATTGTATTGTAAGTTGTCCTATTGTACCTGCCCCTAATACTGCAACTACATCGCCTAGTTGTGGTTTAATATTAAGTACTCCATGTAGTGCTACTGCTAGTGGCTCTATCATAGCTGCTTCTTCATAATCTATATCACCAATCTTTAATACATTCGCTGCCTTAACATTTGCAAATTCAGCAAAACCTCCAAAAGATTGAGCTCCTAACATACCATGATTTTCACAAAGTGAGAAGTGTCCTTTTTTACAATATTCACATTCATAACAAGGTTCGAATGGAATAGCCACTACTCTATCGCCAACTTCAACATTTGTAACATTCTTTCCTTTTTCCACTACATATCCTGCGAACTCATGTCCTAAGATAGCAGGTAAAGGATATTTCCAATTCTTTAGTGCTCTTGGAGGATCTGACCCGCATATTCCTGCCGCCATAACCTTTATTTTAACTTCATCATCTCCATAAGGCTTTATGTCAATGTCTTCATACCTTATATCTCCTACTGAGTGCAATACTGCTGCCTTCATAATTTCCTCCTCCTAAATTTATATTATTTTATATATTTAAAATTCTAGAATATAGCTTTAGCTGCTTCTGCAAATTTTAATATTAACCAGTTAAATAAGTTACCACCCATATCTAAACTTGATATTTGAGTTGCTCCATTTGGCATATGGAAGTTTGCATTTGCCATCATTGAAGTGTGAACATCTGCAAAGTTTGTTGCCATGAATAATGATATAGCTATCAATATAGTTCCTGTTATTACAGAGTGAACAATATTTCCTTTTCTAAATCCAACGATAAACGCCATATAGAAAGGTATAGTTGCTAAGTCTCCGAAAGGTAATACTTTATTTCCTGGTAATACTACTGCTAATAATAAAGTAATAGGAACTAGTATTAATGCTGTAGCCATAACTGATGGATGACCAACTGATACAGCTGCATCTATACCGATATATAATTCTCTACCAGCATATTTCTTTTGAAGCATATTTTTAACTGCTTCTGATATTGGAATTAAACCTTCCATTAATATCTTTACCATTCTTGGCATTAAAAGCATAACTGCTGCCATTGATATACCTGTTTTAAATATTGCTCCACCGTCTTGACCTGCAAGTGCTCCAAGTATACATCCTAGTATTAAACCCATCATCATAGGTTCTCCGAATATACCAAATCTCTTTTGAATTGACTCAGGATCTGCATGTAATTTGTTTATTCCAGGTATTTTTTCTACTACTTTTCCGATTAAGTATCCTAAAGGTGCAAAAGCTGCAGTAGATCCAGTTGGAAGTGATATACCTTCAAGTTCATAGAAATCTCTAACCATTGGTGCAGTTTTATCTGCTACTACTAAAACAATAACTTCATATAATACTGCACAAAGTATAGCAAACCACCAGCTACCAGTTACTATATATCCAGTTGCTCCTGCTGCAACAAAGTGCCAATAGTTCCAGATATCAATATCAAGAGTATTTGTAAGTTTAAAGAAAATCATTATTAAGTTTACTACTAAACATATTGGTATAAGAATAGCTGCAACTGGTGAAGCCCAAGCTGCTGCAGCTGCTGCTGGCCATCCAGCATCTATTACTGTTAGGTTCAAGCCAAATCTTGCAACCATGTCTTGTGCTACAGGTCCTAATGTTCCTGTTAAAAGTCCAGCTACTAAATTAATTCCTACGAAACCAATACCAATTATTATTCCTGATTTAAATGCTTTTTTGAAACCTGTTCCAAATATTAATCCGATAATTAAGATTGCGATTGGCAATATTGCCGTTGGTCCAATTCCTAAGATGTATTGAACAATTCCCATAAGTTTATCCATTATAATTTACCTCCTAAATTTTTTTATTTTTATTTAAACTGTCTTTCTACTTTTATATAAAAAGACAGATTTAAATCGTTTTACTTTAGTTGATCTAATATTTGTTGATCTAACTTTTCAGTACCAATTCCAGTTATATATGCTGTTGCTTTAATAGCTGGTATTTTATAAGTTGTTGGTAAAATTGTAGTTGAAACTATTAAATCTGCCTCGTCTTGTAATGAAACTACTTCAGCTATTTTACATTGTCTTACTTCTGCATCAACTTTATTATCTTTTACCAATCTTTCTACTCTGTCACAAACTACTGTTGAAGTTGCAATACCTGCTCCACAAGCTACTAAAATACGTTTTTTCATAATTAATTCCTCCTAAAATTTTATTTATACGTTTTCTAAAGTGATGTTAGTTAATAACTCTTTTACTTGTTCCTCATCCTTTGCAGATATTATTTCCTTTACAACATCCTCCTTTTGAATTAAACTCATTAATTCTTTTAATACTTCTAGTTGACTATGCGGTTTATTTAAACCCAACATGAATATTAAACTTACTTCAGTTTCCAATGTCTCATCATCCATTTGCTTAAATCTTATTGGATTTTCTGGTACAACTACTGATATAAATTGATTTTTAACATACTCTGCTTCAGTATGAGGAATGGCTACACTGTAGTTAGATAATTTAATTCCTGTTGGGAAAACTTCTTCTCTTGACAATAATCCTTCTAAGAAATCTTCTTCAACGTATCCATACTTATAAGCTTCTTGATGCATCATCTGAAACATTTCATTTCTGCTTTTACATGGTAGATTTAGTTTTATCAATTCTTTCTTAATATAATTGCTTATTTCCATCTCTATTCTCCTTTCTAATCCAGTCACTATATTATTTAGCAATCTCCGTGCCAAGTTTTTGGCATCTTTTGATTTTATGAAAACATTTTCTTTATTTCTTTATTTGAATCCTTTGAAGCCAGCTCAATTAAAAGGTTTTCATCTCTAATCATAGAAAATAATTTTCTTATTTCATCTCTGTTATTTTCTTTAAGTGCCAACATAAAAACTAAATCTACCATTACATCCTTATCCCACTGTATTGGATTTTTTAGTTTTGCAATTGATATGGCAGGTTTTATAACATTCTCTGGCAATCCATGTGGAATAGCTACCTTATTATTAAATATTCCACTTCCCATGGCTTCTCTTTTGTAAATGCTTAATGCAAATTTCCCATTAACATATCCTTTGTTTTCTAGTGCTTGTGTCATTGTATCTATTACATCTTCCTTAGATAATGCATCTAAATCCAAATAGATAAGTTCTTCATTAATTAACTCTCCTAAACTTTCTGCCTTCTCTTCTTCTTTTTCTTCTTCAATATATAGATCCATTAATTTTTCAATTCTACTGATTCCCTTACCACTTAATAAGCTTTCGTATGAAATAAATGGTACATTTGAAACTTTAGGATTAATGGTTCCGCAAACTGCTACTATTTCATATTCATCAGATAGTCTACTTACTTCCTCTTCTATATCGTGTTGATCTATAAAGCCTATTGGGAATATTTTTATTCCTGTATTTTTTCTATCAAGATGATTCTCAATAAACTTTTTAATATTCAATGCATTTCCTTGCCCAGTTAAGCAAACTGTCACCAATGCTTTTTTCTTATTCTTTAAGAATTCTTTATTTGCAATCTCATTTTTGAAGGTTCCTTTATATATTTTTGCTTCATTTAATTCTTTAACTATATTATCTAAATTATCTCCTTCAATTGATGCCTTTCTTACCGCTTCTAATGCTATAAGTGTATCCACTCTTCCAATAGTTTTTGTTCTTATTCCTGTCACTTCTTGTACTACAGATGCAAACCCCCCAAGTGAACCCATATCAACAAGCAATAAACATCCTTTTCCTTCATCCACCTGCTTTACTACCTTTATAGTTCTTTCTAAAGCATCTTCTGGTGATTCATCTAGTTCAATCTCAATACCAATAGCATCATCTACACCCAGTAACTGGTTTGCAACTTCAGCCATACCTTCAGCCACATGTCCATGAGTAATTATTATAACCCTAACCTTAGGTTCTAAAATTAGTTCATCTGAGCAGAATTTCTTAATATATAAAGCAATGTATCCGCATTCATCCTCAGGAATTTTAAGTTTTGTTGCTTTTTCTATCATTCTTCTAATTTTTTCTGCTATCTCAAATTCCTGAACCAATTCATTTCTACTTTTATTGATGTTTGATTTAATAATTTTTTTACCAGTTAAAATTCTTTCAATGGTGAAATTAATGTGTATTGCGAGTGCAATAAAGAAGCTCTTGTTTATTACCTGATACTTTTCTCTTACTATCTTAAGTATCCCTTCAGTTATATCTATAACTTCTGGTCTAACAATTGTCTTTAACTCATTTATATTTAAAAGCTTTGCTATATTTTTATTATTCATTATCTTTCCAAGCTTATTTTCAACTTTCTCATGGAGTATCTCATCAATTTCCTCCACCTTAAGCCCCTGCTTTTCAAGAGTCTGATATTCATTTTCTATATATTGATAGATTTCATTTTCATTTATATATTGATTTATTTCATTTCTATAACCTTCCATGTTTTTTATATCAATATATAAATCATCTGTAACCAAATTCATTACTGTCTTATTCGCAGTTCCACCTTTTAAGAATGAACTTTTAATGAAATTACTTAAATCCTCTAAATCTATAACTACCTCATCAGTATTTTTAGACATATACTTAACATAACTTTTAGCACATATTACTTGTACATCACTTTTTAATTGTCCAATATTTCCTTGACAGTTATATAACATAAGACTCATTAAAACATCTCTACAAACTAAAAGATTCTTATTAATTCTATTTGCCTCTCTTACTAAAAACATTATTAATATTTCTAATCTTTCTGATAAAGGCCTATCTATTAATTTAGGTAATTCTATAAGCATTGGAATTCTACGTCTAAATGTTAATAATAGATTTGATTCAGGGTTTTCTGTTGTTGCTCCTAATATAAGAACGTTTACTTTTCTTTCTGTATTAGTTTCTCCTAATCTTCTATACTTGCCCTTATCTATTAAATAGAATAGTATTTCCTGCCCTTCTGGTGGAAGTCTATGAATTTCATCTAAGAATAATATTCCACCGTTAGCCTTTTCAACCAATCCATCTCTATCAGCATTAGCACCTGTATACGCACCTTTAACTACACCAAACAATTGAGAAATTAATAGGTTCGGATTTTCAGCATAATCTGCACAGTTAAATATTATAAATGGTGCATCTTTTGACTTTACATTATTACTGACTGCAAACTCATACATACATTCAGCTAGTTCACTCTTACCTACTCCTGTTCCTCCATAAATTAATGTATGAAGTCCATTTGGTGGATATAGTATAGCCGCCTTAGCTAAATCTATTTTGTTTTTCAAACTTCCATTAGCTCCAATTAATTTATTGAAACCTGTATCTTGCGTATGCATTTTAGGTAGTAAACTTTCTTCAGTTTCACTTATTTCTTTTTCCCTTGGAAGAAAATCCTCCTCGAATTCCTTTAATACTCTCGAAATAATATTCCTAGAAATTTTGTATCCTCTATCTATCATTAATTCTGTTAACTTTCTTTCTGACACATTGGGATTTAATGATAGTATTTCTCTCAAGTCTTTTAGTAAGATATCTTTTCTTCTATCCCTTGAGTCTGGAATATTTAGTTTATTTCTTTCATTTATAACCTTTATCCTAGGCATTGATAACATATCAGCAAGTTCTTGATCTGTATAAGGATTTTTTTTGTCCTCGCTGCTAATGATCTCACTTATTTCCCTCATTTATTACCCCTCCTCTATTCTTAATCTATAGGGAACTTAAAATTAATCCTCCTCTAACTTATAATATTCGACCGATTACGACATTTTTCTGGCGTACTATAATTTTATCAGTTTTTACGATTTTTGCATTAACTTTTTGTTCATTTCTTGTTCATATATTTACCATGTACTATGTTTCGCATAACAATTTATGCCACACTAAAAAATCAAGCAACATTTATGCCAATGTTATACAAGTTATTAATTTATCAATAATTTCTTTTGAACACTTTATTCCACTATCGCTCTTTTATACTTATTTTAATATATCCACGGTTTATTTTTCCAATATATTGAAAATATTCGAGGGTTTCTCATAATGTTCGTTATATTACTAACATAAGTGTTTAATCTTAAAGAATGCTCGTATTAAAAAAGGGGACATATCAATGAACGTAACTATTGATATAGGTGCTTTGAAAGGAATAATGGGATTATTAAGTTAATACCCTTTAAATAAAAGAACCAGCATAACAATTAAAAACTGTTATGCTGGTTCCCTGATTTATGAATGACTCTGTTAGTTTACAGGCCCTCTTCAATCTTAATTATATAATTATCTTTATTTATATCCCCTAAAAGTTTATTTATTCTATTACCTACTTTTATTCTTTCTTCTTTTATCCATTCATTATCAATTTCTATGTTGAAATTTTTACCAAAGGAATAATATATGCCAATTTTTTGATAATATATTTCCCAATCTGTTAATTCATTTATAAAATTTCTAGGCTTACTTAGTTCTTTCTTTTTCCCTATAAATATTTCATCTATATAGTTTAAAAAGGTTACCATAAGCTCTCTTTCACTAACATCAAACGGAATCTTCATCAATTTCCACTCATCCATTTGAGATAACTTATAATATTTTATATTTTCTAGCTTAATAATATACTCGCTAATATCCATCTTTCTGTAGATCTTACCTTCTACATCTCTGATGCTCCAAAGCGCAAGCTTATCTTTAAGTGGAATATTTTTAATATTGATTATAGCTTCACTTGGACCTAAAACCACTTCCCAAATATCTTCATCTTTAGTTTCAATATTATATCTAATAAAATCTATGTTATCACCATATGCTGATACATACCCTTCATTATATATTCCCTTTCTTCCTGCTCTCCCTGCAATTTGCTTTATTTCCTGAGAAGTCAGATTTCTAACTTGATTACCATCAAATTTCCTTATATCCATAAATACAATTCTTTTTAACGGCAAGTTTACTCCCATTCCTATGGCATCAGTAGTTACAAGCACTTTATTATCTCCATCTATAAATGCCTTATATTGCTTTTTTCTAACTTCTGGAGGCAAATCTCCATAAATAACGCTAGCATTTACCCCATTATCTACTAAATACTTAGCTAACTCTAAAACCTTCTTCTTAGAAAATACTACTAAACCATCTCCAGCTTTAACGTTCTTAAGCTTAAATGATTTGTCTTCTACAATTAGTGGTATATCTCTTTTATATTCATAAAATTCATATTCATCCCCACAGGATTTAATTATTTTTATTAATATATCTTTTGCATTTAATGCCCCACAAACATGAACCTCTTTGGCCTTTACTCCTAATATAGCTCTAGTCCAAGCAAATCCCCTAAAATCATCAGCAATCATTTGAATTTCATCTATCACTGCCAAATCATATTCTTCATCTATATTAAGTTTCTCAATAGTACAAGATAGATGGGTAGCTTCATCAATTATTTCTTCTTCCTCTCCAGTAATTAGATTAGTTTTGACTCCTTCAATATTTAATCTTGTGAAATTTTCCAAGGCTAAAATTCTAAGTGGCGAAAGATATACTCCTTTTGTAGAACTTTTCAACGATTGTAATGCATTATAGGTTTTACCAGTATTCGTTTCACCCAAATGTAAATAAAACTTTCTCTTTAATTTCCTAGTTTCTTTATATTCATCTTTAGGATCCTTAGGGAAAGCTTTATCAAATTCTCTTTCTAATATCCTCGGGATATGTTTAGTTAAAAGAACACTTAATATTCCTGACTTTATAAATCCATCATAATCTTCACTTACAGTCTTTTCAAAGCTAAAATCCGTTCCATTTTTCCTATTATAATCTTCTATTATCCTTTTTGACACATATTTATATATTTCCATGTAATCATAATATACATCTTTATAACCTCTAAAGCCGTTATCTTTCATTGATTTTAATTGCTTAATTTTTTTCCTTAAAGTAACTTCTTGTTCCATTAGACTATTATTATTTGAGTTTTTTACTAGTTCTTCTATATGAACAATTTGGTCTTTTAACCTTCTAAATTCTCTATCCTTACTTTTTTTCAAAATTAAGCCCCCTTTTACGCAAAATTAGTACTCTTCTTTAGTTATAGATGTACATCAAATTAATCAGATCACTTTTAATAGTTTAGTTAGATAGTTTACAATTGATGCTATACTCGTATTTCCTATAATATTACTATACACATTATAAGCCAATATAATTATTAATAGTGTTAAAAGAATATATATTATAATTAAGTATATTAACTCTCTCACGCTATTATATCTATTTTTAGCTTTATAGCTCCCCATAATAATCCCCCGTAGATTTTTATTAATAATTACAATAAACCTATTATAAGTTTATTTATAACTCTTAACAAATTTATATTCAAGCTATTATAGGTTGTCATTAACCATTTATTGTCTATTTGTACTTATTTCCTATAAAATTCTTTGTTTTTCTTTCATTATTAGTAATTCTTAAGCAATAACAAAAAAGTCCAACTATAATATTGGACTTTTTTGTTATATTATTCTTAATATTAATTTGTGTACATTATAAGTCATTTAATAAATTAATGCCACTTTTCTTTATTAATGGTCTTAGTACTATTGATACAGGAATAGTTATTATAATAGCAATTGATGTAGTAATTAATGAACTACCTAATCTCATAATTGCTCCGCCATATCCGTATAGAAATAGATTTAATATAAAATATCCACCTAATGATACAGATCCTCCTAAAATAAATCCAACTACATTTATTAAATGATTGTTACCTTTTCTCCCCCCAGAAAAAGCAATAGCTCCTGCTAATAATCCTGTTAATCCTTTAATAATAAACGTAAATATTGATATGCTTGCATATGCTGGATCTAATAAATCAAAAAGTCCTGAGCCAATTCCTCCTGCGAGTCCCGCACCCTTCCCTAAAAAGATTGCTCCGATAAAAATAGCAGTGGTTCCTAAATGTATCATGGTCTTTCCACCTGGATAATAAATCGGAATATTAATATATGTGCCAACAAATACTAATGCTGCAAACATTCCTACTAAAACAATTCTTCTTGTTTTGCTTTTCATTAATATACCCCCTTTCATTAATATACATTATATTCCAATTAGGTATAAACGCACATGTATGGATACAGTTTTAGTAGTCTATTATATTATAAAAAAAAGATGAATCTTTCGATTCATCTTCTATCTTGTATGATCATATTCTGTATCAATACTTATGTCAAAGCTACCATCTTCATTTATATTGTTAATCTTAACTAATATTTCTCTATTTTCCCCTGCGAATAATCTTTCATATATTTTATATTCATGTTTTTTCCCATTTTTATCCAGGTGATACATTACTAAAGCAGTCTCCTCCTCAATACCTGAAGTATTTATGCCTGAACTATTTCCAAACCCTGCAACAATTTTTTTAATTCTAGGATCTTTCCACTTATATCCCGCATATGTGAAATATACATCCTTCACAACACTTTTAGTATTATTATCTACAAATACTCTGATTTCTCCAACCTTCAAAAACACTTTAACCCCTCCATCTTTATACCTTTGTATACTTAATTATATATCATCTAATATATTCTGCATATAAATCAGTTAACATTTCATATGCCCTATTAACTTCTTCTGGTATATCTACATGACCTATAAAGCCACTTCCTTTCGGGCCATATCCTTTTTCATCATCTCTTAACCTTGGTATTTCTCCCATAATAAGAGATATAAATCTCTCCATATCCCAAAGCCCATAAATATTATTATCTGCAAATTCAAGATTTCCTTGAGCTTCCCTTAATCGAGGTACAAAAGCTGCATAATTTATTAAAACTACCTCTTCACTTTTCCATGTTTCTTTAAAACATTCACAGGTTCTTAACTGCATTGTTGGGTCTTGCATTAGCAAAATAGTTTTAGGATTCAACCTCTTTCTTTTTAAAACTTCATAAGCTTCATCAGCATTAGCCCCGCAATTAGTTGATCTATTTTCAATAATTATCTTTTCTTCTTCAACTTCTTCATATTTAATAATTATATCCTTTAATATGTCTGCCTCTGCCCTATTTTCGCTGTGTATATCTTTATATTTTTCGCTGTTTTTTATATTGTTTACTAAATACTTAGTAGAATGCCCCACTCCCCCTACTATCATTATTTCATGTGCTAAGTTATTTTTAAATGCTCTTGCACCTTCTTCTGCTATAAATGGAATCGCATTTCCTAAAATAACTAGCAAATCAACTTTTTTAATCCCATACTTTTTTAACAGTTCGTCAGCAGATAATTCCTCTATGTCTTTCGCAGCTAAAAACTTTGTTATGGTATTAAATGCTTCTGCTATTTCATTAATATCTTTACTGGACATACTTTCACCCTCTATTATACTTTAAGCTTATCGAGATAATTCACTAATTCTTTCATTGACACTTTTTTCATAAAGCCCACCATGATAGCATATAACCTTTTCAATATCATACTTTTTAAGTTTCTCTAATGATTTATCACTTAAATCTGTATCATAATTTATAGTTGGAGATGCTTTGGATAAAATCCCATCATTCACAGTCAGCAAATCTCCTGCAATAAGAATCTTTCCTTTTTTAATATATAGACAAATATGTCCTGGTGTATGACCTGGGGTATAGATTACTTCAGTGCCTCCTGCAAATGTAAGTTCTTCTCCATCTTTTAACGTTTTGTCTATCTTTACTTTACTTAAGCCAAATCCTGCCTTAAGTTTTTCATACATATCTTTCATCTCATTTGGGAACGAATTTAAGTTTTTCTCTAACTGCGCCAATTTAACTGGAGTTTCATCTCCTTGAATATATTTTTTCTCTACTTCATGACATAAAACTTTTATTTCATTTTCCGAACTTTTAACAAAGCTTAAAGCATTTCCAACATGATCAATATCTTGGTGAGTAAGTATTATAGTATCTAATCTATTAACATCAATTCCTGCTGCTTCAATTGCTTCATTTATTCCCTTCATCTGACCTGGAAATCCAGTATCAACTAAAATAACGTTTTTTTCATCCCATAGTAGTACTGGATTAATACTACTTTCTCTTCCCATAACATTTGCTTTTATTTCTAGCATATCAATTCCATTTGCTATTTTCATTTAATTACCTCCATTTTCTCTTAAGCTACGAAGTGGAATAATCTTAATACTTCATAGTAATCATTTGTAGTAAATTCAATAGCCTTTGGATTAATTAATTTTACTCCTGGGTAAAAAGAGTTTCTATATGCTGTTTCATGTTTCTGATATTCTATTTCGACCTTAAAGTCATTTGGCAAAATTACTTTACAAGAATTATAATCCTCTTTCAATGCTTTATTAACTAATGATTTAGTATCTTCTATTGACTTCTTAGGATGAATACTTATGGTACTTCCTCCTATACCTTCTTTAACAGCTAAAGTTTTAATATTTCCATTAGTTAAAGTTACCTCTTCAATTAATCCTTTATCTCCACTGACAAAAACTACTGGAACATTATATAATGCAGCTGCATATGCATTAATTAAAAATTCGCTTACATAATTATCATTTATTTTTATATGTGATATTGAAGTATTTAATGTATGTGCTAGGGGACTAGTCCCACTGCCTGCTTTTGAGTGATATCCAATAAATAAAGCTGCATCGAAACTGCTATCTATTCCACTCACCATACACATAGGATCCCCAGTCCAGCCACTAGAAAGCTTTACATACTCAGGGAGTTCATTAATATCAATATTTCTAGCACTATCATGTGCATCCTTTACATATATTTCACTAGCTCCAGATTCAAAAGCTCCTTCACATGCCGCCTTAACTTCTTTAGTCATTTGATTTGCAAATCTATCAAAATCACTATGATTTTTTTCTGTTTCACTCCAGCTTGTAACTCCTGTTATACCTTCGATATCTACACTTATATAAACTTTCATATTTTACCTTCCTTATGAAAATAAATTTATAATTCCTCTTTTAAAATAGAGTAGTATTTGCAGTCTACGAGTTCTCCCTTACTGTTTTTATTTATCTTTCTTAAAACACCTTCATATTGCAAACCACATTTCTCCATAACTTTTCCCGATGCTATATTTTCTATTGCATGTCTTCCGGTTATTCTTTCAAAACCTACTTCATTAAATGCAAAATTAATTATTGCTTTAAAGGCTTCTGTCGCTATTCCCTGTCCCCATAATTTCCTACTTATACAATAACCAACTTCACAATTTTCATTGCGATTATCTATATTCATAAGACTCATAGAACCAATTACCTTACAAGTTTCCTTTAATTCTATTGCCCAGTTATAATTTTGATTATTACTATATTCATTTACCCAATTCTCTATAGTCCTTTTCGTAGTTTCTATAGTTTTATGAGTTGGCCAAGTTAAATACCTAGTAACCTCCTCATCAGATGCCCAATTATTATGCATATCCTCAGCATCCCATACCTTAAAAGGCCTAAGTCTCAACCTTTCAGTTTCTATTACCTTGGTCCCTACGTGATTTAACAAAACACACATCCCCCACTTTTTAAAGTAACTTAATCTTTGAAATTATTTTTGAATATACTTTTTTCATATGTGGTTCATTACTAACATCCACTACCTCATCAAGTGGAATCCACTTAACACCACTATTTTCATCTTCCTTAATTACTAGTTCCTCTTCTTCATCTGCTTCAAGTAGGAATGTTACTGATAAGTGCAGATGGGCAGACACATAATTACCATTTTTCACATGACCTACTACAGGTAATATATCTAGAGAAAATATTTCAGTAGTTATAGGATTAGCTATCCTTATTCCTGTTTCTTCTCTTGCTTCCCTTATAGCTACTGCTAATAGATCCTTCTCACCATCTGAATGTCCTCCTGTCCATCCCCAAGAATCATATATATTATGATAAATCATAAGAACCTTATCTCTTTCTTTATTTAATACAAAAGCTGAACTCGTCATATGGGCAATTTCATTTTCTCTTGTTAGGACATTTTCAAATGCATTTATATAATATAGAATCATTTCCTTGTCTTTTTTTTCTTGCTCATTATAAGGATTATATCTTTCGATATCATTTACCCAACTCATATTCTTCCCTTCTTTCTGGCTAGGTTAATAATTATTATAAGTTCTTAAAGAGTAAAAAAACACTTATCGTTATATATTAAACGTAAGTGCTTTCTTGTAATATGTTTATTATACTTCGTAATCTGCCACAACTCTTTCACTTACAACGCTTCTTACAAATCCAGCAACTTTTAAGTGTTCAGGATGATTTTGATAAACATCTAGTCCTTCTACTGTATCAAATTCTGAATAAAGCACTATATCAAAAGCTTGTGCAGTTTCATTTATGTTTATGCCTACTTCTATGGCTTTTAATGTATCTATTTTATTTATTAAGCTTTCTAATCCTTCTTTAATCATTTTAGCATTTTCTTCTTTACTTTTTCCTTCTGCAAAATCTTGTAGCTTCCACATTACTATATGTTTAACCATAAACTCACCTCTATATAAGATTATTTTATTGAATATTTTACCACACTTTAAGCATTTTATATATATTCTTTACGTTAAATTAAAAGAGAAGGTAATAAAATATAACTATTCCCTTCTCTTTACTAACTTAAAAATTATTTTACTTATAAAACTAATCTTTTTTATGTGTTTTCTTACTATGTTTAGTACCCTTATTATTAGCCTTCTTTTCTTTTTGTTGTTGACTAGAGACAGATGCATCCTTTTTTTCTCCCATAACATTTTTTCCTCCTAGATAGTAAGTTTATATTATTATTTTCTTCAAAATAGGAATTATAATGTTATGAAAATTATAGTAAAATTTTTTATTTCTTTATTCCAAACAAAAACCTTGTAACAGATATTCTTTTTAAAATTTCATAAGCTAATATTGTTAGTAAAAAACTCCCTCCTATTATTGTAACCACTTGTACACTAATCGAAGATATATTTTTTAATGCATAATACCCTACTAATACTACAAATGATTGGTGGAAAACATAAAAAGGAAATGATGCCTTAGTGAAATAACTTGTAATTCCATTTGTAAAGTTTAAATAATGTTTTCCCATACCAAGAATTGCTAGAATGCCAATCCAAGATAAAAATCCTTCAAAAATATCGTATATAGTTCCATAAGAGCACTTTAATACATTATGAAATATCAAGTTCAAAGTTGTTAACAATATTAATGCTATAAATAACATCCATCTATTTTTTTCAAGTTTCTCTTGAACCCTGTCTTCTGAAAGAATGAAATACCCCAACATAAACAAAGCAAAATATTCGCCTAAGCTCTTTCCACTTATATCTAAAACAAGTTTCATAATTAGAAAGATTAGAAACATTGGAAGTATCTTTACTAAAGAAAGCTTGTCCATCAGTATCTTTTTATTACTTTTTCGATATCTCATTATAATTGGTAGTGATATTAAAGAAATAACATACAAATACAAAATAAACCATAGATGTGCTGGTGTTAAACCTCCAGTATATCCAGTTAAATCTTTTATTTTTGTGAAGAATAATATATATTGATGAAAATAGCCTCCACTATATCCGTTATGAAACTTTTCGGCATAAAAAGTTTGTATCGGAACTAATACTAAAATTCCGGATATTAATGGAATTAATAATTTTGATTTTCTTTCATCAATGTATTGCTTCGGAGATCTTTTGGTGAGTGCATAACAAGAACTCATTCCTGCTATAATGAATAATATAGGCATAAACCATGGATATGTTATTTGTATAAATCCAGTAAGTAAAGGGATCCCATCACTTTTCACATAGAAGTTCTCTCCAAAATTATTATAAATCATACAAGTATGGAAAGGTATGAGAAGCAAAATGCTCATCCATCTAATATTATCTAAAAAATATTTTCTCATCGGCTAATTCCTTTCATGCCATTATTATTTCAATTATATACCAAATCCCATTATCTTGAAACACTCCTGAACCAAGCTATCTATATAAAAAGAAGATGCATTTACTCTGCATCTTCATAATTATTCCTTTAAATTCCTTAATATTAATTCATCCTCATTTATATTATCAAGACCCTTAGGTATCTTAGTATTCGGATCATCTGTAGTTCCTTCCATACTAGTGATTATTTTCTTTGCATCCTCTATATTTTTATCACTTACTTCTGCAACTACCTTGCAATTTATACTAGCTATCTCATCAAAGCCGCCCATTCCACTTGCCATAGGACTTGCTGCTGCAAGAGGAGAATTTGCCCCCTCCTCTCTATTACCTATTCCACCAGAAACAGCCTGTGATAAACTTGGTATCTCATCTGAACCTACAAGACCACTTTGTGAATATGCCTCGTTCCTATGTTCATTTATATCTACGAATGCGCCTTTAAACCCTGCGTTTCTTAGCTTTTCAACCGCCTCATTTGCTTTTTTTATGCTTTCAAAGTAACCTTCTATCTTCATTAGCCCACTTCCTCTATTAATTTATAAGCTTATCGCTTATTTTATTATCCCAAAGGAAGTAGAAATTTATCCTTAAATCTCTATAGTTGCGCCTGCTTCTATTTTTATAATTTTCTCTGAATGCTCAAACCAAACTGATGTACTTGAAGGATTTTTTATTCTTCTACCATCTACACTAAATTGCAATCTGTTATAAGCATCAATATAGTCATAAATCTCTATATTAGTTGCGTACCAAATATCATCTCTGTTTCCAACATACTTAGCAAAATCTTCAATTAAACCCCAATTATCATTAGCTTCAAATTCATAACTATGACCCCATAAATAAAATAAATATGGTCCTTGAGTTACTTTATCCTCAATAAACTTCTTTGTAAGCACTTCAAAATCAGGCGCTGTATGATGACAAGTTGCAGATAACCTAAGCCAATCCCTAGGAATCTTGAAGTCTTTTGATGGAATTACAGTTCTAGCATATGCTAAACCACATAATCTAAGTGCTTCTACCACATCATCACTAAAAGTACCATATGGATATGCCATTCCACGTACAATTGTTCCAAATTGCTTTTCTAAATTCTCTCTATCTTTTATTATTTCATTTACAGCCATATGAACAGGTAATTGTTCAAGAAATGGATGGGTTAATGAATGTACTGCAATCTCATGACCTGAATTCATAAAAGTTTCATTAATCTGTTTTTCTGTCATTCTACGATGAACTTGTCCTTCTGGGTAAATTGTTCCTTCTTCAGCATATATTCCGCTATTTAAGTTAAAGGTTCCTTTTAACCCATACTTATTCATAATCTCAACTAGCTTTATATCTTGCTCAACTCCATCATCATAACTTAAGGTAAGTGCCTTTTTTCTACCTTCTGGAAACCTTAAAAAAATATTTGCCATAATACCTCTCCTTTACACCCTCTTAATTAGTTGCATAAGACATGTCACTCAATTTCTTTATTTTCAAGGGATTTAATATATTTATCTCCCCAAATTTTAAACTGCTCTAATACAGGCTTAAATTCATGTCCTAAATCCGTAAGTGAATATTCTACCTTTGGTGGTATTTCAGAATAAATATATCGGCTGACTAATCCAAACTCCTCAAGCATCCTCAATTGCTTTGTTAATGTTGCTTGTGTGATATCTCCAATTCTTCTCTGTAATTCTCCATAGCGAATGGCTCCTTCACTCAAATGATACATAATAAGAATCGACCATTTCCCTGAAAATACTTTCTGCGCTGTAGTATATGGACACTTTCCAAAAAGACATTTTGAGTTTTCCATTTTCTCTTCCTTCCTAGTATCTTTTAGATACTAACATTATATAAAAATCGTACTTGCTATTTCAGTTGTACATGCTATTATTATTCCATAACTAATTTTAACACATATAAATAGGGGGAACAATAATATGGAAAAAGCATTAGAATTTTTAAAGGAATGTGGTACTTTTTACATCGCCACTACTGAAGGAGACCAACCAAGGGTTAGACCCTTTGGTGCTGTATTTGAACATGAAGGAAAGTTATACATTGTTACAAACAATACAAAAGAATGTTTCAAACAAATGTTAGAAAATCCTAAGGTTGAAATCTCTGGTATGAATAAAGGTCAATGGATTCGTTTGGCTGGTGAAGTTAAACATGATGATAGACGTGAAGTTAAGGAGCGTGCACTTGAAACAATTCCAGCTTTAAAAAATATGTACAGCGTTGATGATGGAATTTTCGCAGTTTTATACTTTACTAAAGGAACTGCTACTATTTGCTCATTTAAAGGTGAACCTGAAACATTTTCACTATAATATAGTTTTATTTTAGAATTTTTCTCATAGTAAAAAGGGATAGGAAAACCTATCCCTTTCTATATCTGAAAGAATCTTATATATTTTTCTTACATAGTTCTTCTACTTCTTTTATAATTCCTGATAACTGGTCTATCAGGATTTCTATATCTTCTGGTTTAGCTGTTAATGAGCAAAATATTTTTTCAACTCTACTCTCAAAATTTTTAGGTTTAATCTTAAAGGCACGTACATTTGCTATTGCACCTTTTTCATTCATAATGTAAGTTTCATTTAGTGCATATACAACCTGAGTAAGGCATGAAATTGCACGATAAAAGCACCCAGAAGCATATACAATATCTTTTTTTGCTACACTCTTACTAGCTATTGTGCATGAAAAACCTGCTTCCCATAAAAATTTTTCCACTATTCCTCTTTTTATAGCTTGAGGATATGGAGTGATTTTATCTTTTAGTTTAGCTATATTATTATTTTCATCTAAAAGTATCTTACAGTAGAAGACTTCTGCTACATAAATAGTATTTACAAATCCATGAGGATGCCCAGCTTGATAATCAATTGTAATCTTACTATTTAAACATTCATTTATAACAGATGATACCTTATCTAAATCTCTTAATAAAAAATCTACTGCTATTCCATCAACATTTAGCCAACCTCCACCATTTATCCATGGACCCCATTCCCCAACTTTTGTTATGATATTTGAACGATGAGTATCATCTAATTCAGTAGCTATTCTACTTAAGCTTTCTAAATCTAATTTTGAGCTATCAGAATAATATATTCCAATATCTATATCTGACTTTTCTGAAAAACTTCCTTTTGCTCTTGAGCCTCCAAGGACAACACTCTCAATACCCTGCACTCTCTTCAATGAGTTCTTTATCTTATCAAGAATCATTTCAATTTCCAAAACAAAACCCCCTGTTCATATTCATAGCTATTTAAATTTATAACTTATTTTTCAGCCACCCTATTCTTATAAAAAATTGTCATTACACTCTTAATATATTCTCTCTCTTCCTCAGATATCTTATAAACCTCCGGTTTTCTATCATCAGGTATAGAATTAAAATTTTCCCATGACTTCTTCATTCCTTCTCGTATATCGGGATCATCTTGAATATAGCTATTATTTATGTCATATAATAATTGACCTACAGCTTGTGCTTCTTGACTTGCTGGATCTACCCCATTTTTGATTATTTTTTTTAGCTCTGTACGGAAATGCTTGTATCTATCATTATAATTCTTCTGACTTTCTTCAGTCCATCCTCTCACTGCTAGTTTTTGTAATGCTCCTTCACTGTAAGACTTCTTTGCTAAATCTCTCATATATTCACGTTGTTCAGTAGTTAAGTATTGGTTCATCCATATTGGTTTTAATTCCATTTGTACGGCTTCAATAACCTTAGTAATAGATTTATAGTCATACTTATTTACTTTAAATAATTTCTCCGTTTCTTCAATGGCACTAATCACTTTTTCAATTTGCATTTTTTTATCCTGCATCATCAGCTTCTGCTTTAAGAGTACATTCTCAAACTCCCCTGGACTCTCCTTAATAAATAATTTAACTTCTGTTAATGAAAACCCTAGAAACTTCAAGGCTAAAATATACTGTAGTCTTTCCAAATCCTTATTTGTATACATTCGATAACCTAATTTATTATATTTCGATGGTTTTAATAATCCTATCTTGTCATAATATCTCAATGTTCTAGTAGAAACAGATGCCTCATTTGCAAATTCAGTAATACTATATTCTCTCTGGTTCAAGCCATCCCCTCCTCTCTAACAACAATAGTAAAGGTTGACCTTGTGTCAATCTCAACTTATGAATAATGTCATATTTCTTAAATATATCAATATACCTCTCAGGTTTATATATTTTCTATTTATTACTAAATAATTCTCCAGATTGCTATATTTAAGTATTTTCAGCAAGTCTTACTCCCATTTCAAAGGCTTCTTTACAATCAATTGGGAATTGTTCTGCTTTTTGCTTTGCCTTTGCTTCTTTTGAGAAAATTGAAGATTCATACTTATCATAATCAGTAAATTGATATGTGTCATAGCAGTATAAGAGTTCTAGTTGTCTTCCTAGCATTCTTTCAATATGCTTCTGGTGTGTCCTTAAGACTCCTTTAATTCCAGACTCATCACTTAGTTTTTCGTTTATATTCATAGTATAAATAAAACCTGCTTGAATTTTTCTTGGATAAACTGTTGGTATCTCTGCACTATATATACTATGAGAAAATAAAAAGCGTTCTAAAAGAGCTATCATTGATGATGTAATATTCATATAGTAAATTGGAGAACCAAAAATAATAGCATCTGCTGTTTCTAACTTTTCAAGAACAGGTGTTAAATCATCTTTCATCGCGCATTTACCATGCACTCCATCTTTTCTTTTACATGCAAAACAACTAATACATCCCTTGTATTCTAAATCATATAAATTTATAAGTTCAGTTTCTGCTCCTTCTGACTCTGCTGCCTCAAGCGCTTTATTTAGCAAAGTTGCTGTATTCCAGTTTCTTCGTGGACTTCCGTTAATCGCAATAATTTTCATAATTATCCTACTCCTTTTCATTTTAACCACAATGTACTAATATAATTATATAACCAACTATTATAAGTTTTAAAATATAACTTTAAATATATTATTATTTAAAAGGGTAGATTACTTATATAGTCAAATTGTTTTTATGTTAATACTAAATTATTAGTCATAAAAGAGGTGTGCTATGATATCAGAAAAGAAGCTTGCAAGAAAAAGGTTAACGGAAGCTTATAATAATGCTAAAATTGAATACTTTGATAACAATTCTAAATATATATTTTTCAGTGACTGCCATAGAGGAGATTGTACACCATCTGATGAATTTGCAAAGAATCAAAATATCTTTCTATTCGCATTAGAATTTTATTTTAATAATGGATATACTTACGTAGAAGTTGGGGATGGAGATGAGCTTTGGGAACATTCTAATTTTAAACATATAAGGCTTGCACATGATGAGGTATATACCCAATTAAAAAAATTCTTTGATTCTGATAGATTTATTATGTTATATGGTAATCACAATATACAACTACAATATAAAGATTTTGTGGAGAAGAATTTTTATAAATTCTATGATGATTATAATGAGGAAGATATAGAATTATTTCCTGGGATTACTCCACATGAAGCAGTAGTGTTTAAGCATAAAGATACTGGTCAAGAAATATTAACTGTTCATGGTCATCAAGGAGACAGAATGAATGATGAATTCTGGAAATTCACTTTGCTTACGGTTAGATATTTTTGGAGATTTCTTCACTCAATAGGGTTTATAAATCCTGCGAGCCCCGTAAAAAGCGCTGAAAAGATTCATAAAATTGAACGTATTTATAGCAGTTGGATTGAAATGAACAAAATTATGATCATCTGTGGACATACTCATAGGCCTCATTTTCCTAAAATCAATGAATTACCATATTTCAATGACGGATCCTGCGTTAGAGCAAGCGGAATACAAGGAATTGAAATAGCTGATGGGAAAATAGCACTTATTGAATGGAGAATAAGAACTGATTCATCAGGAGATCTCCATATTAAAAGAAGAATCTTAAGAGGTCCTGAACCAATCGAAGCCTTTGATTTAAGAAAAAATAAAACAAATGATTCAATATAAATGTTCCCCCAAAAACAGCAGTAATATTTATCCATATTACTGCTGTTTTTTTAGCTTACTTTATTCTATAAGATAACCATCTAAAAAATCTTCCTATATTTCTAAAAGAAACTATATCACAAATTAGTTCTGTAAACTTTCCAAACTTTCTATAAAATAAGTTAAATGCTAGAAAAGGAATCCATTGCTTTTTTGATTTTGGTAATCTTTTTATTATATTTTTAAATGTGTATACCTCTTTATATATCCATAAGTATCCCTCATACAATTCTTCTGCAGTCATATTTTTAGGTTTATATACAACGTGTGCAGTATTATACTTTGACAAATTAAAATCCACAATTCTATTTTGCTCTAATAATGATAAGTATAACTTTGTACCTGGATATGGGGTAAGTATATGTGATGTCACTGTTTCAATCTTGTTTTTAACTATCCATTCTAATGTATTCTTAAACACAGAAGCATCATCTTCATCTAATCCAAAGACAAAACTTGCATTTATCATTATTCCTCTTTTATGAATTTCATCCACAAGCTTCTCATATTTCTTCACACTATTTTGCACCTTATGCACACTATCTATTGACTTACTATTTATACTTTCAAAGCCTATAAACAAACTTTGACAACCAGAAGCCTTCATTTCATCTAGCAGATCAGGCATTTCCACTATATTAGATGTAACAGCTGCATTCCACTTTAGCTTAAGTGGTTTTATTTTCTCTAATAATACCTTTGTCCATTTAGGATTTCCAATGAAATTATCATCAATAAACATTATATGCCTTGTTTTTAATGCACTTATGTCTTTAATTACATCTTCTACAGGTCTATTAATATATGTTTTAAGAGATTTTTCGCAACTGTTATAGCAGAAATCACATTGAAACGGGCATCCCCTACTTGTACTGATTATATTAGTATATAAATATTTATTGGTATCAATCATATCATACTTAGGTGATACTATTTCTTCTCCTGCGATATTCTCCATGTCATAATATATCTTCTTAAGTGAATTATTTTCTTTATCCTTAAGGATCTTCTCCCAAACTCTCTCTGCCATTCCTACAGATATTGCATCAAAACTATTTATAGCACTCTCAGGATCTGCTGTAATATGTATACCTCCTGCAATTACAGTTACTCCACGCCTTCTAAACTCCTTTGATATTTCCACTGCTCTATTCATAACATCTACAGTTACAGTTATTGATACCAAATCCACATGTTCATCAAAATTTATTCTTTCAATATTTTCATTTTCAATTATGACTTCATGTTCCTTAGGAGTTAGATTTGCTATTGTTAATAAAGCTAGTGAAGGAGACATTCTTGTTTTTAATTTTGTATCCATAGGTCTTGGTAACATTGCTGGTTGAATTAATTTAATCTTCATAACTTACCTCATAAAATAAATACTGCTTATTCTTAACCCTTAGCAACAAACTCAAATTCGTCATTCACTACATTCATGTCCACTTCAAGTTAAGAAATATCTTTTAAGCTGAATTTTCTTATTGCCAGAAGAACTAATCCTGGAATATATGCAAGTATATAGATAATCATCCATATGCTTGGAGTTGTACTTGTCATTCCCCCTACTGCCATAAAAGGATTCCTAATACTAATACCCTCGAACATTGATGAAAGCATTTGCCTGTATATTATATCAAAAGGAGAAATCAAGCTTGAAATGATTCCTAAGTTCACAAGGCTTTGATTTTGTAACATCGAGCCGATTACTTCCATGACTCCACCTATAAGTCCCAAGATATATATTGAAATAATAAATATTCCATTGCTTAAGGTTTTAAATAAAGCACTTCCAAGAATAGATAAGGATAGAATTGCTATTGGTTCAAGCGTAAAGAATAAAAGACCCTTTATTATATTGAAAGGTTCTATTGTATTGACTATCGGAAGCTTAAACATTGTACTGATTGAAATTATGGCTAAGAAGAGAAAAATCCCATATACTACTGCCAGAACTCCAAGCCCAATGTATTTCCCAATTACATAACTAGAACGTTTAATTGGACGGGTTATTATGGAATGTATAACACCACTTTCAACTTCAGAAGAGATTGAACCTACAGAAACCATAATAGTGAGAAACGCTACAAGCATACTTGAAAAGTAGAAACCCAGGAAGGATATTATATTAGAAGCTACATTAATAGCATTTACTGTGTTTAACATCCCAGACTTGGTAAGGTCTTCTACGGCAAAATGGGTGATTAGCCCGAATAAAGTAAGATAAACAAAAGTAAGAGCTGCTACAAGAATTAATATTTTTTTTCTTAAAGCTTCCTTGAAGGTCGCCGCTGCTATTGCAATCACTTCTTCTCACCACCTTCTATTAAACTTATAAACACGTCTTCCAGTGAGCCCTTCTTTGGTGAAAGTTCAAATAAATTTCCGCCGCCGTTAATAATTATTGACGCTATATGAGGTATGGCTGTCTTGTCTTCAATCTCCATTTGTATTCTGTTATTTGAATAGTTAAGGCCGCCATCTAGATCTCTAAGCGCATTTAAAACTTCACTATTTAAGGCTTCCGCATGTATCTCAAGAATTAACTTACTTTGGAGTATGTTATCCATTTTTCCATACTTAATTATAGAACCTTTTTTAATTATTGCTGCACTATCACAGACCGTCTCAACCTCACTCAGCAGATGGCTGTTAAGTAAAACTGTTTTACCGCTTGACTTTAAACTAGTCATTATTTCTCTTACTTCTTTCCTGCCTACAGGGTCAAGGGCAGAAGTAGGTTCATCTAAAAAAAGAAGATCAGGGTCTGATAGAAGGGCACAAGCTAAGCCTATACGTTGTTGCATGCCCTTACTGTATGTGCCAACTCGATACTTCTCATGTCCTTTGAGTTTGACTAACTCTAGCACCTCTTCCATCCTTAATTCAGCATTCTTTTTGTCCAATTTATACAAGGAAGCATGAAAGGACAGTAGGTCTTTTCCTGTCATCCAATACTGGTATTTGAAGTTCTCTGGCAGGTATCCTATTTTCTTTCTTACTTCTATATCTCCCAGAGGCTTGCCCAATACAAACGCCTTTCCACTGGTAGGGAACAAGAGCCCTACTAGCATTTTTATAAATGTGCTTTTGCCAGCCCCATTAGGACCGAGGAATCCAAAAATCTCACCTTGGTCTACAGATACTGTAATATCCTTGCAGCCAATTTTGTCTCCATAATTCTTAGTCAGATTTTCAGTCTCTATTACCATTATTACACCTCATCTTTACAGTATTATTATTAATTGTCCTTACTTCATGGACCTTGCAATATTTAAAATTTCTCCATTTTCTATTTCTCCTGATACAACATAAATAACACCTTTATTAAACCAGATGACTGCAGATTCATTAGCACCTTCTGAATTAGCAAAATCCTTAGTCATGTATCCCTTTGCACCATTTATATCAACCTGTGTCATTTTCGACTCTACTACAGGGATGTAAAGTGAATTTCTCCAGTCCTTTATGGACTTTAACTGCGACTGTAGATCCTGTGGAATTATAGGCATGTCTACAATGGCATTATATACCTCATCAACATTAACGTCCTCTGGAACTGTTATCTCTGGTGACTTTGTCTGTGTAATATTTATGAGCTTATCATTTATTTTGTAGTTCATGGTTACCTGTGAAGTAAAATTTACCTTGAAGGTTTTACCGTCTATATTTTCTGGAAGAAGCTTTGTAGCTCCATAAGACTTCATTATTTGATTTACATTCTTCACATTAAGTGTAAAATCGACGGATCTAGGTCCAACTATATTAATGCTTGGTATTACACTGCCAAGAGCTGATGGAAACGCTACATCAATATCAGGAAGGTTCTTTACCTCCTCCTGTGATGCATATCTATTATCGCCGCCCTGCATCTTTATGCTTCCTATTTTGTCAAGGCTTATATCCCCCTGGCCACTTGAAAGCTTCTGTTGTATCTGCTGTATGTCTTCAAGCGTTACAGTTATTCCTTTTACATTCTCTACTCTAAAAATAGACAACGTACTTGAAATTGCTGCTTTTACGGGTTGGACGGTTATACCTGCTGTGACTAACAATGCTGCACAGACTGCAATCACAAGCTTTTTTGTTCTTAACATATTATTAAACACTCCTTTTTTTCCATAATAAAATATCTCTATTATTTAACACTATTTGTTTATGTATCATTTCTGTATTCTAAAATATCGCCTGGCTGACAGTCCAAAACCTTGCATATAGCTTCTAAAGTTGAAAATCTAATGGCTTTTGCCTTTCCGTTCTTTAGTATAGAGAGGTTCGCCATGGTTATTCCAACTTTCTCCGAAAGTTCAGTTACACTCATTTTTCTTTTAGCCAGCATTACATCAATATTAACAATAATCGCCATGTTATTTCCCTCCTGTATTCCTTACACTGTTAAATCATTTTCTTCTTTTAAGTCTATGGCCTCTTTTAAAAGTCTTTGAAGAACAGCTGCAAAGACCCCAATCACCGCTGAAGCAAAGATAATGATTAGTGGGTATGCTACAAGTCCAGGAGCATCATCTGCATCTGCTACGGGATATAAGAATGGTACTATTAATGCAAATATAAGACCTATTGTAACTGCACAATATTTTATATTTTTTAAAGTATTTACTGATAGTTCCGAGAAAGCTTTATTCTTATCAATGTAACTTAAAAGTTTTAAGGCTTGATATAGTGCAATGAAATAAGTTATTGCTGTTACATACACTCCCATTATAATTGCTAAGTTGATATGATTTATAAATCCAGGCACCCAAAATATACAAAGTGCAAGAACTGGAATTCCAATAAGAATTACTGCAATCTTTAAAAAAATTGTTGAATATCGTTTCATGAGAAAACCTCCTGTATTCCTTATAATGTACGTAAAAAGTATTCATCTTTGTATATATAATATCACCATATTTATCGTTTATCAATAAATTTTTATTGAATTTAGTTATTTTTTTATTGATTTATGTGGTCAAATGACGAGATATGTGAATTAAAGCACGAGGTGCCAATTTGTAAAACGAAAATCCATATTAGTAAATGGGAATGAAAAATGGGCAAACAAAAAGACGCTAATGAAAACATATAACGTCTTTTTATAGCATGAACACTTGTTATTCAATAAGTTTGCGTAACCTATCTCTTAAAATTATATCCTTCTCTATAAGCCAGCCTTCTTCTTCACAGATATTTCCCCATTGAACTATATTGTCTACCTCTTCTTTAGTAAGTTCAACAGATATTTTATCTATAATTTCTAAGTCTTCTTCATAATATCCATTGTACATTTTCAAAGCATTAGTTTCACCTTTTAATCCTAAGGAATAAATAGGTTTATCATTTGCATCCTTATGATGTGCTACTACATAGAGCCTTACACCATGATTCTTTTTGTCAGTTTGCTTTACCTTGACTAAGGTTCCTAATGATATATTATATTTGACCATAAAACCCACATCCTCTCATATATATGAATTCTACTTAGAAACTTTATATCCTTCTATTCCCATAATTTTCTGATATAACCATTTCTTTTCGCCGCCACATTCTAAAAGAAATGTGTCCCTCAAATCTCCGTCCAACTCTAGGAATGTTAAGACTAACTAGTATTGCTATCTCGCTTCATTTTCTTAATATATGGTTTAATTATCTTTTATAAGACAGTTACTACAAACTTACAACAAGACGCACCAGAAAGTATTGATTGAACTAATTCAACCTTTACATTACCTTCACCTAATATTGTCTCCCAATTATATAACAAACTATTTCGTGAGCATTCACAAATATGAGATGTGTCTATATACTTTTTATTAACTAAATCGCAAGCACAGAATTTATATTTTATATGATATACTTTTTCTTTCTCTATTACATCAATAATAATTTCAGGAAATGCCTTCTTTAACTTTTCAATAAATTCTTTCTCATTATTTGAATTCTTTTTTGCATCGAAATAAATCTGCTTTGTATATGAATTTGAACAAGCTTTTCCACATTCTTTAAATATTCTATTTCTGCTGATCTCATCAATACCATTCAATGATTCTTGAAATCCCTTAAACCAATGCGTTAAAAAATCATCCATTTACTATACCTCAATTATTTAAATAATATTTCCTCACATTATATTCAAACTGTTAGATATTATTATATCGTAATTATATTTAAATTGTAAATTTATTGAAGTATATGAAAAAGGAGCTGCACACTAATTATTTAGTGCGACAGCCCTCTAATTAAATATTAATTATGATTTAGATACGATTTCTTCTATACCTAAATATGATAAGGCAAGCTCCCATGATTACAAATAATAAACCTACTGTAATTAATATTGTAGATCCTATTATTGAACCTGTTTTAGGAAGGTTTACAGCTGAAGTTGAAGCTGTTGCCGCTGGATTATTTGCTGTAGAATCAATTATGAAATAATCGCTACAATGGTTTGTATTATAGGTTATATAACCATCAGTATCAACCTTGACTTCACTTTGAATTTTATCATAGGTATTTTTATCTGGATAATATCTACAAACATCAACTATTTTTCCTATCCAATCCTTACCTACAAACACTTTAACTAAAGCATTTGCTGGTAATGGTCCATCATAGTTAAATGAGAATGGCACTATTAGTGCATCTTTTCCTGTCACTTCTTTTACCTTTGCAATCTCCTTTGACTTAAGGTCAACTGAAACTGTTTTTAATGATAAATCAATATCAGATAGAAACTCTGTTTTAATATCTTTACCATTAAAGGTCCAGCTCACATTATTTCCAACAAAGGTAACTTGCTTATCTAGTCCTTTTATTGCATTAAATATATCTTTACTAACAATTGGAGAGCTAGTTATATCAATGACCGGTATTTGAACCCCATACTTAATAGCACTATTTATTGCATTTAGCACTGCAGTTACATCATCATTCTTTATTTTTGCTGGTATTGATGCAATTTCTTTAAGTTCTGCTATTTTCTTTTCTGCTGCAGTTAATATATCATAGTTAGTTACTAAAGCTTTTTGTTTATCTGTTAGCGCATCATACGCTGTTCTTGCAGCTACTACATTTGTTTCATCTGAAAGTAATATATCAGCTGGTATTTTTGATATCTTTTCTATTACACTATTTGCCAAAACTTGATCTTCTGATTGTCCTCCACTAGAAACAAGCTTAATTTCACTCCTATCGCGCACCCTTAGTCTATTCCCCTCTGGGTCAGTAGAGGCAAGACCTATTCCGCTAATAGTGTTCCCAACTTTGGCAATTTGTTCAAGTTTAGCGCTGGTATGATCAGAATAATCTATATATCCATCTACAAACAACCTTGCTACTACTCCTGTTTCATCTTTAACGTATATTGCGGAAACAACCCCGTTAATTATATCAACTTTGGTTACTTGTCCCTGTACCTTTAGAAGCGTTCCACCATTATCATCAGACATAGCATCCTTCGTAGAGACAAAAGTAGGTTCCAATGGATTAACATTTTTGTCTGTTACCTCAATACTTATAACCCTCAATTCTTTATCGCCAAGATATTGATCTAGTGTACCAGTTACTTTCACTTTTTCTCCAAGCTCTATATCCATTCCAGAAACAGGATAAATATTTATTCCACCAGTTTTATCTTGAATATAGATAGTATCAAAAAATGCATTACCACTTTTAGTTCCTGCTGTTACAGTTCCTTCTACTGAGAATACTTGACCAAATTCTCCTGATCTAGCTTGTTTAATTGGAGTTATAGAAATTATATTTTTTATTGAATCAAGAATATTCATCATAATATTGTAGTTACTGTTTTGAAGTTGCCCATAATTATCTAATGTGGCCTTTATTTCAAAATCCGAATAAAAAACTGTTCCTCCAACAAATAACTTTCCTCCTCCTGAAAGAGTTTCTGTCGCTAAAGCTACCATATTTCCTTTCCCTATACTTCCATCCTCTGAAGGTATTGCTGAAGCAGCGCTTGACACATAAGAACCACCTAATTTGTCATTATCTGAATCAAAACCATAGGTGGTTGGCGTTCCTTTTACAAGCCAAGTAGCTTTATCACCTAGAGTTATAGAGCATCCACTATAAAAACTGTAAGCTTGTCCAGAGACTACACTATTCAAATATGGGGAACTAGTATTAAAGCTGTTCATTGGAACACGATAAGGGGTTCCTCCTGCTTTTCCAGGTGGATTGACATTAGGATTATTATCATAATCTACAACTTCATCATCATTAATTCTAGACCCTGCACCTATAGCCTCTAAAATTCTATTTTGCTGATATGCGCTGTGATTTATTGAGTCATTTCTACTATCCTGATAATCTGCAAGTCCAGTTACAATTATATTACCACCTCTTTGAGCATATCTTTGTATCACAGCAATTTCATCATCTGTATATGGACTTGCACTATAATTTACTCCTGTATTCTTATCTGATCCAGATTTTTTGGCTGGTGGTGAAAGAATTAATAACTTAGCATCCTTTAGAACATCATCTGTAAGTTTATCTTTCTGCACTATAACATTTATATTTTCACCATTAGCAAGAGTAGTAAGATTCTTCATATTGCCTGCATAATAACCATTTACGTAATCATTATAGTGAGATCCATCAACTACAATATTGGTAACAACTGCTGGGTCTGCTACATTAAGTTTCAATACATCAGTGTATACTTTATCCACACCATTAATGGTCGCAACAAGCTTAACATCTACATTATATTTCCCTGCCGTAGTAGGCGTGTAATCAAATGAATAAGAACCTGTTCCTAATGAGTTAACATCTGCAATTGAACCAGCTGTGTTAATCACATTACCATTTATAGAATATTCAAGACTCTTAACCTTCATAGGAGAATTTTCATTATTGTACAAATTTGATGTTATTGTCATCTTGGAATCTTTTATTGGTAAAGAAGTACTAGAAGTCGTTGCGCTTATACCACTCTTATCAGTTTCACTTATCCATACTGGAGCAGTAACAGCTGTATCCTTATCCGCTTCTACTACTTTTATATAGTAATAAGAATATTCTGCTGGCAACTTGAATTCTAAAGAATCCTTGCTGGTTGTAAGTGTTTTACTTTCAAGCTCTTTTCCGCCATCTACTATAACTGAAACCTTACCTAACGCTTCGTTATCTGGATCTTCAAGATCAACTTTAATATCAACGTCATTTGGTTTACTATCAAAAATTGTACCCATAACCGCATCATTTAGCGTATATTTTATTTTTAAATCGTTATCTTCTGTTGCGTAGGTACGTCTATTTCTTATTGCATCATAAATATTATCTCTTGATAAACTGTCAGCCAACACAACTGTTCTAGCAGTATTAGCATCTCCCCACATGCCTTTATGATTATCTTGATTATTAGTTGGAGCAACATGCCACCCCTTTTGTAGTGCTCTATCATAATAGCTATAAGATGGGAAATATCCACTGCTTCCTATAGCCCCTTCACCATTGCCAACTTCTATTAATGTTATCAATTTATCGATTTGTGGATCATAATTTGCGAAATCTTTAAAATCACCAAAAGTTGTACCTGGATGATTAAATTGTGATACTGAATTTGGAAATTGCTTTAACACATTATAGTATTGTTGTAATCCATCTGCATTTTTATACTTTTGAGTATCACGACTTTCAAAGCCTGGAGTATCAAAGGTATTTATATGACCGGTTCCATCAGACCATGTCATTTCAAATGCATAAATTCCAGCAAAATTATTATCAGTATATTTATCTGCTGCATTCAATCCATTATTCCATTTTACACTCTTAGATGCATCCGCCATTGATGAAGCGCTTCCATTATCAAAAGAATTAGAGTGATCTGTTACAGCAAAAAAATCTAATTTAGCAACATCTTTTGCATGAGAATATGCATCATCAAGTGTTCCAATTCCATCAGAATTTGTTGTATGAGAATGTAATTGGCCAAAATATATATTATAATCATCAATACTTTGGGCTGGAGTTATTGTAACACTATAAGGTTTGTTTTTATCTGCAGGACTTGTAGATATATTTTTACCATCAGTTGCCTGTATATAATATTCCAATCCTGTGGTCTCTAGCTTATCGTGAGGAATAATAGCACTGTATGAATTATTATTAGCTGTCATATTTACTGAATTATACTCAGTTTCTCCTTTTGTTCTGTAAAATACCTTTGCTTCAGTAACTGACATATTATCAGTTATTGATGCATCAATTGATAGGTCTTTATTTTGAAAATTTGATGTAATTGGCGTATGATCAATTGTTGGTGCAACTACATCTTTAGGATTAACGGTTAATTTTATTATGCAGGTTGCTGTATTTCCTTGATTATCTGTTCCTGTAACTGTAACTGTAGCATTTTGAGCTGCTAATACAGAAGGATTTCCCGATATTGAAATACTTTTCTTATCATTACTTGGCTCTAAGTTTACTGTATTATCTGGTGTAGCTGTAGAATTAGTGATTGTGATTACACTGCTTTCATTGGTATCAGTAAATAAATCTGTTGCATTAAAGACCAACGGATTATCTCCTACTGCAATTGTTTGATCTTTAACTGATTTAGCATTCAGCGGATTATTTTGCGATATTAATGATGTTGTCTGTCCACCAGTTACCGCATAAGTACCATAAATAGGTGCCTTCTTAACACCATCAGCACCGTATATGCCGAGTGTAATACCTTCACCATTTATAACTGCTATTTTAAAGGCTTTATTACTATCAATTACAGCGGTTCCTATAATATTATTACTTGAATCTCTGGCTTCAACCATATCTCCTGGGGTACCGCTTACACTGCCTGCGATATATCCATATTTTGCTGAATCAATTATTGGGATTATACCCCCAATGGTTACAGTTTGCACTGCAGATCCTGAGGCTGGATATTTCTTTATTCTTAAGCTGACAGATGTTATACCAGTGCCAATATTAGAGGCTTTAACTGTATTCACACCTATAGAAATAGGATTGTAACCTCTACTTGTTGACCAAGTTCCATCTGTTCCCTTGACAGTTCCATACATATTACTGCCATTATAAATGCTGAATTTAGGTGTATCTCCTTCTGTTAAATAACCATCATTAGCTTTAGTAGAAATTGCAAATTCTTCGTTTTGATATACGTACATTGGATATACAGGCATCTGCATTCCATTATCGTCACCAGCAGCATAAGCAATCTTAGTTGTACCGTTTAGAAAATTTGAAAAAGTCATTAAAAATATCATTATAATGCTGAGCCATTTACGTTTTTCTTTTCTAATCACTAAATATCCCTCCATAAAGTATTCTCAGACTATTCATTTAATCACACAACTCAATTATCATCTCCTCACTTTTTAGAAGCTTTTTTAGCTCTTTTTAAATTGGTTCTGTTCTTTTCTATAAAAAATACTGAAATGATTGCTGTTACTGGAACTGTAATAACTATAGCAATACTTCCTGCTATACCTTGTACTATTTCAGTACACACAATATCTAAATTAGACAATTGTATATATGGCATCTTTGTAGCAGCTATGATTATTAGCAAAGTAAAAGAACTTCCAACAAATGCAAGAATCAGCGTATTAGCCATAGTTCCAATAATATCTTTACCAACATTCATTCCAGAATTAAATAGCTGTTTTTTATCCAATTTGGGGTTTGTAGCATGAATTTCAAACACTGCTGAGACAATTGATACACCTATATCCATAATTGCTCCTAAAGATGCTATGAGAATGGCTGCGTACATTAATCCATTTATGTTAAATTTCGTGTTTTGAGCTAATACAATCAGAGTCTCAGTATTCTCAGCTGTTAACCCTGAAAGATGAGCAAAATATCCTGCAACAAAGGAAATTACTCCAGCAATAATTACTCCACAAATGGTTCCAAGTATGGCTGAAAAAGTTTTATTGTTTATGCCTCCTATGATAGATAAGGTAGCTAATATTATCATTACCGCTGAAATTGTTGCTAAGATTATAGAATTAAAACCATTAAGAATACCTGGTAACATAAAATAGAATATTACAACTATTGAAAACATTATTGAGACTACAGATTTTAATCCCTTCAGCTTCCCTATAAATATCAACAAAGCAAAGAAAATTGCAATTAGCAAATATATAATTGTGCTTCTTTTATAGCTATAGACTGATAAATTAGTCACATTATTATCACTTATGTTATAGCTTACAACCACATCCATACCTGATTTTGTATATATGCTATAAAGCCTACTCATTGAATTTTTAATATCAAATTGTTGATGTGCATACTGCCCAGTAAGAATTTCAACCTTTATCTGTTGATCTCCAACGTATATATTAGGAACGATTGGATCCTTACTTAACTTTTCATCCTTCACTTCTAATACCCTTGCGATTTCATAATTCAAACTATTTTTGCTATTGCTAGGGTCTGTATTCCTGTTAAACAACCTATTAGATATGACTATAAAGACAATACATATAAGGAGTATTCCAAGAATCCCCCACCAATATTTATTTTTTTTCATTAGCCTCCCCCTCTATCACAATATATCCCCAATTATTGTTAATAATTCCCTGATCATTGTAGCACCAAATATCTCCCAAATGTTATTTATTGTAATCTATTAACATAATTAGCTTTGTTTTAACATTCCCAATTTTTAGCATTCATGCTAAGTACTCATAACCGTCCTTAATAAGTATATTTACGTAAAACAAAAAGCATACATATATCTTGATTTTTTAAGTAACAAACCAAAATACATGTATGCTATAGGGTTTTTATAGGAAACTTAACTTATACTTGAACTAAAAACCCTAAATAAATTTTATGTTTATTTAATTTAAGGTTAAGTTTAAGAATGTTATTGAAATTAAATGATTTTTGATGAATCAAGATAAATGTATTCAAGTTAAAACAGCAATAATATATGATGATATTATTGCTGTTCTCTTATTACAATTATACTATTTTAGTTGTCCAATCTTCACAATTCCATATTTCTGTTACTACATCTCTATAGAATTCTGGTTCATGGGATACTAGTAATATTGAACCCTTATATTCTTTTAATGCTCTTTTTAATTCCTCTTTAGCTTCTACATCCAAATGGTTTGTAGGCTCGTCTAGGATTAATATATTTGTTTCTGTATTTAAGATTTTACATAGTCTTACTTTTGCAGCTTCTCCTCCAGATAATACCATGATTTTTGATTCTAACTGTTTTGTTGTTAATCCACATTTAGCTAAAGCTGCTCTAATTTCATATTGAGTTTTACTTGGGAACTCCTGCCACACTTCTTCTATACAAGTGTTAGTGTTTCCTGATCTATCTTCTTGCTCAAAGTAACCAATGTATTGATAATCTCCAAGTTCTACCTCTCCACTTAAAGGCTTAACTTTTCCAAGTAAGCTCTTTAGTAGTGTAGATTTACCTAATCCATTTGCTCCAACTAAAGCAATCTTTTGTCCTCTTTCCATATAAAGATTTAATGGTTTAGTTAATGGTGAATCATATCCTATTACTAAATCTCTAGTTTCAAATATTGCTTTTCCTGAAGCTCTAGCTGCTTTGAAGTTAAACTCTGGCTTTGGTTTTTCTTTTGAAAGTTCTATTACTTCCATTTTATCAAGCTTCTTTTGTCTTGATTTAGCCATATTAGCAGTAGCAACATTTGCTTTATTTCTTGCAACGAAGTCTTCTAGTCTAGCTATTTCCTTTTGTTGCTTTTCATATGCTGCTTCTAATCTCTTCTTACTCTCTTCATATAATCTTCTAAACTCATCATAGTCTCCTACATATCTTGTTAACTTTCTCTCTTCTACATGATAAATTAAGTTAACTACTGAATTTAAAAATGGAATATCATGTGATATTAGTATAAATGCATTTTCGTAATTATTTAAATATCTCTTAAGCCATTCTATATGTTCTTCATCTAAGTAGTTGGTAGGCTCGTCTAAAAGTAATATTTCTGAGTTTTGTAATAATAGCTTTCCAAGTAAAATCTTTGTTCTTTGTCCACCTGATAAGTCATCTACATCTCTATCAAGTCCTAAATCTAAAAGTCCAAGACCTTTAGCAACTTCTTCTACCTTTGCATCTATTACATAAAATCCGTTGTGATCTAATAAATCTTGAATAGTTGCAGTTCTCTCAAGCATTTTTTCTAGTTCTTCCGGTTCAACTTCTCCCATTTTTCCATAAAGGAAATTCATTTCTTCTTCTAAATCAAATAAATATTTAAATGCATCTCTAAGCGCATCTCTTATGGATAGTCCTTTTTCTAATACTGCATGCTGGTCCATGTATCCAACTCTAACATTATTTGACCAAGTTACTTTACCTTCATCTGGCATAAGTTTATTGGTAACTATATTCATAAAAGTAGATTTTCCTTCTCCATTAGCTCCAATTAAACCTACATGTTCTCCTTTTAATAATCTAAAAGAAACATCTTCAAATATAGCTCTATCGCCAAATCCATGACTCATATCTTTAACTATTAAAACACTCATTTTCTTCTCTCCTTAGTAATACTTCGCTAGGATAATTTTAATAGATGGTACGACTTATTACAAGAGTATTTATTCTTATAATTTTATCCAACACTTCAATTCTTTTTATAGAATTTAAAAACCTAATTAGTTAAAAATATAATCGGAGAGTTTTAAAATATTTAATTATATTTTTAGTGCTCTATAAAGAAGGGAGGTTTTGAAGATGAATAAAAAAGAAAAAACAGCTACAGATAACCAATGGGCTTCTACAGCTGGAGATCCTACTCAAAACAGCTGTACTTGCAATGGTGAGAAAAAGCAAAAATCTGCAACTGACAATCAATGGACCTCTACCTCAAAAAAATAATTTAGTAAAAGGTGTGCTATCAATTTATTGATGGCACACTTTTTTGTTTAATTAACCTGCTTTTAATAATTCTTAACAGCTGTAGGCATTAACCCTAATCTCATTACTGTTATGATTAAAGTATAAATATTTAGCTAGGAGGCTTTATTATGAAAAAGAATTATAGCATTAAAACTAAGATGGAAGTAGAAGTAGAAACTATATTAGGACATGACTTTATTCCTACTGAAAATATCCTTATGAATCTAATAAATTCTGATCTTTCAAACGCTGAATATTCTGTAAAAAATATAAAGATATTAAACTTCAATGTTGAAAATCACAAAGAAAGAATATCAGATTAATATTCATTTAGGACTTCCTTTCGAGGTTCTTTTTTTATTTTAATTGTAAACCAAATTTTTAAATATTAGGTTGACAATTATATTTTATCTAATTATACTATGGTATATATTTACCATATATTTTATTTAAAAGGAGATTAACATGAAAAATACTTTATCAATTAGAGATATAACATTTATAGGTATGGGAGCTGCCATCTTGGCTGTTCTTTCTCAATTCTCTATTCCACTGCCGTTTTCAGCTGTTCCACTAACTTTACAAGTACCTGCCGTTATATTAATTTCACTTATTTTTAAACCTAAGCAATCATTTTTATCTGTTTTAGTTTTTATTTTATTAGGAGCAATAGGACTACCTGTTTTCGCAAGTTTCCATGGTGGTTTTAATGTTATTGTTGGTCCTACAGGAGGATACCTTCTTGGATTCCTAATAATGCCACTAATTATTTCTAATGCTTCCTCAAAATGTGGCACTGTTATTATATTTGTATTAACTTATGTAGCTCTTGCATTTGATTATCTAGTAGGAGTTCTTCAATTATCAATAGTTGCTCATTTATCTATTACAAGTGCATTAGCTGCTGGACTTTACCCATTTATAGTTAAAGATATTATTGTTGTATTTATTACTATATTTTTAGGTTTAAATATAAAAAGAAGACTTAACATAGGTACAAGTTCCAATGCTATATCTTAGGCCACATCATTTATTATGCCTAAAATGGTTTGTTGGAGAAGGCTATAGTTCTGATTTTACTAAAAATATGCATGAGATACTTATTAAACTTAATAATACTAATCAAGAATTTACACTCACACTTGAAAATGATAATATTTGCTTAAAATGCCCTAACTTAAATTCATCCGATGTCTGCACTAGTGCTACTAAGGTTTCTTTAATGGATTCAAAAGTAATCAAATATTTCTCATTAACCCCAAGTAAAACATATAATTATATTGATATTAAGAAAAAATTTGAAGATTCTATTCCAACTGAAGTAATTAATGATATTTGTGGGAATTGTGAATGGTTTTCCTTAAATCTATGTTGGAGATAGCTTAAGGAAAATTTAATTCTCTACTAAAGTGTGATAAAATAATTAGTATTACTTAGTAAATGAATGGGGGCATGTAGTATGATTTCAGATAAAATGCAGGAACTTGTTTCAACTAGCTCTTTAATACGTGCTATGTTTGAAGAAGGAAAAAGACTATCTGCAATCTATGGAGAAGATAATGTTTTTGATTTCAGCTTAGGAAATCCAAACCTTGAACCTCCTGAAAATATTAAAAATTCCATAATCGAAATATTAAATGATGAGTCGCCAAACTATGTTCACGGCTATATGAACAATTCTGGTTATGAAGATGTTAGAGAAGCTATTGCAAGCTTTCTTAATAAAAAGCACTTATTAAATTTATCTCATGATAATATAGTAATGACTTGTGGGGCAGCAGGCGGACTTAATATCATTTTTAAAACATTATTAAATCCTTGTGATGAAGTTATAGTCTTTGCGCCATACTTTGGGGAATATAATAACTATGTAGAAAACTTTCAAGGAAATTTAGTAGTTGTTTCACCTGACCTAACTACCTTCGAGCCTGATTTGACTGAATTAGAAAAGAAAATAACTCAAAAAACAAAAGCTATTATAATTAATACTCCTAATAATCCAACTGGAGTTGTTTATTCTGAAGACTTAATAAAAAGACTCTCTGATCTTCTAGAAAAGAAGCAGCAGGAATTTAACACAATCATATACTTAATTTCAGATGAACCTTATAGAGAAATCGTATATGATGGAGTCAATGTACCGTGTATTCTAAATTATTATAAGAATTCTCTTATAGGCTATTCTTATAGTAAGTCCCTATCCCTTCCTGGAGAGAGAATAGGATATATAGTCGCAAATAGTGCTATGGATGATTTCTCTGATTTTATTGCAGCACTAAATGTGGCTAACAGAATACTTGGGTTTGTAAATGCTCCTTCTCTTTTCCAAAGAGTTGTTGCTAAAGCACTAGATTCAGAGGTAGATGTAAACTTATATAAGAAAAATAGAGACTTATTATACAATCATCTTATTAAAATAGGCTTCGAATGTATAAAGCCTCAAGGAGCATTCTACTTATTCCCTAAGGCCTTAATTGAAGATGATGTTAAATTTGCAGATGAAGCTAAGAAATTCAATTTGCTTATAGTACCTGGCTCTTCCTTTGGCTGTCCAGGATACTTTAGACTTTCTTATTGTATTTCCTATGATAAAATTGAAAAATCTTTAGATGCATTTACTAAATTAGCTAATATGTATTTAAAATAAATCAAAGAGATATTTAAAATTATAAAGAGTACTTTTTGAAAAATAATATTTGTAACATAGTATGTTAAGTTAAAAAGTCCAGCAAAATTTGCTGGACTTTATTTTGTATTATATTAAAATTATGAAATATATATTCTATTTATACCTTTTCTCTATAAACATATTTATTAATCCTATAGAAAATATTAAAGCACCAATTATCTCTATTGATTGTATAAAACCATTTAATAAAGTAGTATACTCACCTACTAAATTTTTATTTGCGTAGATTGTGTTAATCATAAAATAACCTATAGGTGAACTAAATAATATTATTATAATCCCTAATAAAAAGTATTTAAGCTGATTTTTCATAAAATCCCCCCCTAATAATTCATATATTGATACAATTATAAGTTAGTTTCCATGTTCAATTATACCATTATATACAATATTTTGTAATTGATTGTAAATTTGAGTATAATTGATTTTAATCGCTTTATCTACTTTTTTCTTGAGCGATAATATTATATTGGCTTTATTTAATTATCACTATCATTGCAAATAAATAAAATACTATTATTCCAATCATGGGAAGATTTATTACTCTCTCTTTAATAAGCTCAGTCCTTAAAGCCATCTCTGTTTCCATAGAAAGACTTTCATAACAATCATAAATTCCTTTATTCCTACAATTCTTCTCAATCTTTCTAATTATAATTATTGAAAGCGCACCAAACAATATAGCTAATGCTCCATAAGATATAAGTGCACTAATTTTGGCATCCATTCCTAAGGAAGCAATGTCTGGAGTTGAGTTATTTTTCACAAATGGTGCAAGTATTTTTTGCAGAGAAACTTGTATTCCATTAATCATAAAATGTAATAGCGAAGATGCAAATATGCTATTAGTTACTCTAACTAAATATGCCAATACCATTCCAAGTACGGCTGCATAAAGAAATTGCTGCGCATTTAAATGAAAAATTCCAAATAAAATTCCAGTAGTAATAGCTGCTATCCATTTATTTTTAAAATTATAACCTGAAAGTACTACTCCTCTTAATGTAACCTCTTCTGTTATAGCTGGTGTTACTGCTATTAATAGTAGCATTACTGGATACGGAGTGTCACTTATAGAGTTTATAAAATTTGAAATATCATTGCTAAAAAAGAAACTTGTTATAAGAGAAAAAAGCATCATAACAGGTTGGATTGCAAAACCTAGACCAATGATTAATAAAACATTCTTAAAACTTATTGGGTTAAGCCTAAAAGTCTTTTTAAAAGATGATTTAGTTACAAATATATATATTGTTGCAGGTACTAAAAATAATAAAATATGATTTGTCTCTAATACAATCCTAACATCTCTAACTCCTATTGATACTAAAAATGGATTTATTACTTCAGGGCCAAAAACACTAAGAACTAATATGATTAAGAAATATAAATTTGCTCTAAAAACTTTTTTCATAAAATTCCTACTTTCTACATGTCATTAAAAAATTACCAATCTATTATTAAAATATTTTTCTTATCTCTAAATATTATGCTGTATAAAAATTTATAAATATGTCTACACTATTATTGAAGCAAAATTGCTTTATACAATTTAGCCTCTCCCCCATTTAAATATAACAATTAACTGCCCTCTAGATCTTGCTACTGCATTCTAGAGGGTATGTTATTTTAATCATAGACAATGTCTCTGTTATTTATTCTTCACTTATAGTTTTTCTAATTATATTTAATGCATTCATTGTAGTTCTTATTCTAACCTTATTTCTATCTCCTTGAAACTCAAATCTTTTTACTATTGTATTTCCCTTATAACTTATACCTACATAAACAAGCCCCACTGGTTTCTCCTCAGTTCCTCCTGTAGGTCCTGCAATGCCAGTAGTAGAGACTCCAACATCAGTTCCAGAAGTTTTTGCTATACCTTCAGCCATTTCTTTTGCTGTTTCTTCACTAACTGCTCCATATTTATCTAAGGTTTCCTTTTTAACTCCCAATCTATTTGCTTTTGCATCATTTGAATAAGTTACAGCACCTTCAAGAAAACATTCACTTATTCCTCCATAATTTATTAGCTTTGAAGCTATCATTCCACCAGTGCAGCTTTCTGCTGTAGAAATAGTTATCTTCTTATCCACCAGCATCTTGGCAACTACTTCTTCTAAAGTGGTCTCACCTTCCCCATAAATAAACTCTCCAAGTTTTTCTCTAACCTTTTTCTCCATTGGGATTATAAGTTTTCTTGCCTCCTCTTCATTTTTCCCTTTTGCTGTAATTCTTAATGTTACATCCACATCTTTTGCATATGGCGCAATAGTTGGATTGGTTTGAGTATCTATAATATCTTTTATTTCTTCAGCCATATGACTTTCGCCTATTCCAAATAATCTTAGCGTTTTTGAAACTAAAACATTATCAGTTAATTTTTTTAAATATGGAACAACACACTCATCAAACATAGGCTTCATTTCCTTAGGTGGCCCTGGCAAAATAATTATTTTCTTACCATTCTCACTTTCTAATATTGCTCCTGGAGCAGTTCCATGATTATTCTCTAGAATAATAGCTTCTTTGGGGAAATATGCCTGCTTCTTATTGCTCTCAGTAACACCTCTACCATTATTCTTAAAATAACTTTCTAATTTTTTATAAGATTCTTCATGAAGTACTAATTCTTGCTTAAAATATTTTGCTGCAACTTCCTTTGTTAAATCATCCGGAGTTGGTCCAAGCCCACCAGTTGTAACTATAATATCACTATTTTCAAAAGCTCTCTCAAAGCTTTCTAATATTCTTTCCTCATTATCTCCAACAACAGTCTGCCTATATACATTAATACCTAGACTAGCTAATTCTTTTGATAAGTACTGAGCGTTAGTATTGACTATATCTCCGAGCAATAGTTCTGTACCTACTGATATAATTTCTGCATTCATTTTCTTCACCTTCTTAGAAATAAATTAATTAACTATAATAATAACACTAAATTTTGGTATTTTCTATATGGACTTCATTTCTAAAAATTCAAACTTATAAATCTCTAAAGAGTAAAAAAATCTGTACCAAAGCAAAATATTGCCTTGGACAGATTCTTTATTTAAAAAACTCCTTTACCTCAAAACCTGAACATCTAAAAAATAAGTATTCATAAAATTTAGCTTTAAGGTGGGGTAAAAGCTAGATGTGGTTATGTATGAAGCAAAAGAATTTATTGCCCTGATCTCTCTATTGATTGTTTCTTTGCAGTTCTATTTTTATTTTTTTCTTCCTCTGAAGTAATCCTATGATCCCAGTTTGATTTTAATTCTCTAGAAAGCTTATTATCTACTTGGCTATCCTTTGTCATCATTAATTCACTCCCGTCCATTAATTCTTGTCCTTACATTATTTAATCTATGCAGAAACATAATTTTTATGTATGGAAATTTATATTAATGATTACCAACCTTTTCTTTCATAATCCTCTTCATAATGTTCCGTATCATTCTTTAATTCTATTGAATATTCCCCATCTTCTATAACTATTTTAGTTAAGGATGTTTGCCCCATTATTATACCCTTAATAGCTTCTTCTGGTGATATTCCTTCAAAAAATCCCAAAACTAATTTTAATGTCATTCCATGAGTTAAGATTAATATATCCTTACCAGCACTTTCATCAATTATGTCATTTATTGTTTTCATAGTTCTTTCACTAAATTCAGCAAATGATTCTCCGCCAAAGGATTTGTATTTAAGGGGTTCATTATAAAGATTATATAATTCCTCAGAATATTCGTCTGACTTTTCTATATCCTCCCATATTAAACCTTCCCATTCACCAAATCCCATTTCTCTTAATCCTTCCTTAGGAATAATAGGAATATCCTTATTGCCTCTTATTATTTCAGATGTTTTTATTGCTCTTTTGGATGAACTTGAATATATCACATCTATATTTACATCTTTAATTCTTTTATTTAAATTTTTTGCATTTTTTATCCCATTCTCAGTGAGCTTAGAATCGCCCCATCCTTGTAACCTTTTTTCTAAGTTCCAAATTGTCTCTCCATGCCTTGTTAGATATATTATGCTCTTCATTTTTCCTCCTAGTATAGGTTTCTTATAGAAAACTTAATTTATTCTTGTTTGAATAAGTTATTAGTTGAGCTTAAAACCCTTGTATTTTATTTACTAAACAATATTATAAAATATGAATAGTAAAAAATCATTATTCTTTATATTAATTTAAAATAAAAAGAGGCTACTCATTTAATTATGAGATAGCCTATAATATCTATATTTTATTCACTTTCCATTATTGCTAAAGCTAAAGCACCTATTACCCCTGCTTCTGTTCCTAAGCCTGCTGGTTCAATCTTACAGTTATCTGACATAACCTTAAAGCATCTTTCATTAACTACTTCTTGAACCTTTTTAAATACTATGTCTCCACCTTTTGAAACTCCGCCACCTATAATAACTTTTTCTGGATCGAAACTTGCTATTATATTTGCTACACCTATTCCTAAATAAGTTAAAGCTTCATCTAAAATCTTTTGAGACACTGCATCTCCTTTTTCAGCTTCCTTAAATACTTCATATGAAGTAACTTTTTCATAATTTCTTAATGAAGTTTCTACTTTAGAGTTTACTGCTTCATTTGCTCTTTTACCAATTGCAGTTCCAGAAGATACAGCCTCTAAACATCCTACATTTCCACAGCCACATCTTGGTCCTCCTGGGAATACTGTAGTATGTCCAACTTCTAAAGCATTGCAAGTGCTTCCTCTAAATATCTTACCATTTAGTATAGCTCCTCCACCAACTCCAGTACTTACAGTAATATATATCATGTTTTCTGTCCCTTTTCCTGCACCAAACATAAACTCTCCAATTGCTGCAACATTTGCATCATTATCAAGATATACTGGTATTGAGAAATAATCTACTATAGGCTTAACTAAATCAAAATCCTTAAAAGGAAGATTTGGTGTTGTAATTATTATTCCTTTTTTAGAATCTAATGGTCCTGGAGACCCTATACCTATAGCTTTCACCTCATTTGTTTTAACCTTAGCTTCAGTTATTACAGTATCAATAGACTTAATTATTCTATCTAATACTGCGTTTTCTCCTTCTTCAGCTAATGTTGGGATTGTAGACTGAGCTATAACTCTACCTTTTAAATCAGAAATAGCACAACTGATTTTTGTTCCTCCTAGGTCTACACCTACAACATAATCCTTCATTTTTTACCTCCTCATCAATAACTTGTCCAACTAAAATATTATAGATAACCAATACACTAATTTTATTCACACTTGTTGATTTTTTAACACTTAAGCCAAAAATCAGTCAGTATAAATCCTTAGTTGAAGTTGGTTATCTTCAGCTAGTTAATACTAGCTAAACGATATCATTTTTATTATATCATAGAACTACTTATTTTGTTTATTTCTTTTTAAGCGCATTTATATAATAATTTCCTAATGCATCTTGCCCTTGTTCATTTATCATAAAATTGCTTCCTTCAAGCATTGAACAAATTATATCTATATTTTCTTTGCTTGCAGCATTTAATGTTATAGTAAAATTATCTTTGGAATCAACGACTCCTATGTAATCATATATATTACTATAGTCACTCAATCCTATGCTTCCCCTTATTTCCATCTTGTAATCTGACATATAAATCCTCCTATTAAGGTTTCTTTTATATATAATTAAGTAATTTTAATATTATTACTTCTAATTCCTAAAAAAATTTTGTAATTATAATCTTCCCTATAGAGCTTGTCTTTATACTCAAATGTACTTATGTAAAAGTTTTAAAATATTTAGTTATAAAAAGAGATACTGAATCTTCAGTATCTCTTAAATAAACATATTTTTTATGCATGAACCAATTCATTTTTTAAGTTTTTAGTTTCTTCTATAATAGAATCCACTTCATTTGGAGGAACTTCCTCATATCTCTCAAACTTCATAGAGAAGTTTCCTCTCGCACTAGTTATGCTTCTTAAATCAGTAGCATACTTAAACATTTCTGCTAATGGAACTTCCGCTATAAGTTTTTGAATATTACCATCTGGTTCCATTCCTAAAACTCTACCTCTTCTTTTATTTAAATCTCCAATAACATCTCCCATATTTTCTTCAGGCACTAGAACTTCCACATGCATTATTGGTTCTAATAATATTGCTTTGGCTTGCTCTAATCCTTTTTTAAATGCTAAAGATGCTGCCACCTTAAATGCCATTTCCGATGAGTCTACTGAATGATATGAACCATCATGAAGCGTAGCTCTTAGGCCTATTACTGGATACCCTGCTAGAACTCCATGTTGAATACACTCTTTCAATCCCTTTTCTACAGCTGGGATAAAGTTTCTAGGTACTACACCACCTACAACCTTATCAACAAATTCTAATTCAGTCTCACCATCTGTTCTAGGTTCAAACTTAATCCATACATCTCCATATTGTCCATGTCCACCAGATTGCTTTTTATGCTTTCCTTGAACATCAGCTACACCTTTTATAGTTTCTCTATATGGAATCTTTGGTGGTTGAAGTAATACATCTACTCCAAACTTATTTTTAATTTTAGATGCAATTACATCTAAATGTGTTTCTCCTATACCAGAAATAATTGTTTCTGCATTTTCTGTATCCCTGTTTATATTAAATGTAGGGTCTTCTTCTAATAATTTATTTAATGCTAATGATATCTTTTCTTCATCACCTTTGCTTTTAGGCACAACAGACATAGACATTATAGGTTCAGGGAAATTCATATTATCATACCTTATCTTAAAAGATTCCTCACATAAGGTATCTCCAGTGCCTGTATACTGTAATTTTGCTACTGCTCCAATATCCCCTGCTATTATCTCCTTAACTGGAGTTTGTTGCTTTCCTCTCATAAAATATAAATTACTTAACTTCTCTGTTTTATCTTTTGACGAATTATATATATTTAAATCGCCTCTGGCTTTACCAGTTATAACTCTAAACAATGATAGCTTTCCAACAAACGGATCCGCTATGCTTTTAAATACAAATGCTGAGAATGGTTTATCTTCATTATACTCCTCAAAAACTTCTTCTCCAGTATCTAATTTAACGGCCTTTTGTGGTACAGCATATTTAGGTGATGGGAAACAATCACATATATCATCTAATAATACTTCCATTCCTATATTTTTTAATGCACTTCCACACATTACTGGGGCTATATCCCCTGAAGTACATCCAATAATTAATCCTGCATATATCTCCTCATCTGTTAGTTCCCCTTCTGCAAAATACTTATTTAATAATTCCTCATCTGTTTCAGCTACTGATTCCATAACCATGCTTCTACATTCTTCTATTCTCTCTTCTAATTCTGCTGGAACTCCTGTTTCTTGTAATTTACCTTTATCGTATATATACGCTTTTCTTGAAATAACGTTTACTACCCCTTTAAAATCAGCCTCTTTTCCAATTGGATATTGTATTGGAACTACAGGCATACCGAATGATTCCTTTAAAGAAGCAAGCACTTTATCATAATCTGAATTTTCCCTATCTAACTTGTTAATAAAGAAACTTCTAGGCAACTTAATTTTATTACAATAATCCCATGCTTTTTCTGTACCTACCTTAACCCCTGATACACCTGATACTACTATTAAAGCTACATCTGAGGCTCTCATTCCTTCTATTTGCTCACCTAAAAAGTCGAAGTAACCAGGGGTATCTAAAAAGTTAATTTTCTTTTCTTTATATTCTAATGGTAGTATGGATGTTGACAAGGAAATTTTTCTTTTCTTTTCCTCGGGATCATAATCACTAATAGTAGTTCCTTCTTCTATTTTCCCTAGCCTATCAGTTAACTTTGTAGTAAATAATAACGCCTCAACTAATGATGTTTTTCCTGAGGAACCATGACCGACAATTCCTACATTTCTTAAATTAGCTAATTTGTATTCTTTCATACTCTTCATCAAGGTACTTATTTTCCCTTGATTTCACCCACCTTTCCTATAGTTTAGGTATATATATAATGCTGATAATTCAGCTTTATCTATCTATATAAAAAATATTAAAAATTTATATATTTTATTCCTAACCTTATTAAAGTAAGCTATTATATAAATATATATTCTACTATTTAACTGTATTTCCTTTATCTTTTCTAAATATTCTGAATATTCTTTTTAATTATGGTTAGTTTTATCCTATACTACATATTTTTTCCTAAATTATTAAATAAATTCTACCTTTGTTAAATTATTTTTATAAGTGATATATATTTTTTATGGCACTAATCTATGTCTATCTCTTGGAAATAAAGATGTTTTTCTTACATTTTCAATACCTAGTAATAATGCCATAAACCTCTCAAGTCCTATTGCAAAACCTCCATGTGGTGGCATACCATATTTAAAGGTTTCGATATAGCTACTAAAGTCTTCTGGGTTTAATCCCTTGTCTTTAAAATTCTGAACAAGCATATTATACTCATGGATTCTTTGGGCACCAGATGTTATCTCAACGCCTCTAAATATAAGGTCAAATGCTTTTGTTCCTTTTTCACCTTTAGGCATTGTATACATTGGTCTACACTCTCTGCCATAATTAGTAATAAACACGAAATCAGAATTAAATTTTTCTCTAATATATTTACTAATTAGTCTTTCTCCTTCAGGGTCAAGATCATTTTCGTCTATAACTTTTCCATAGTTATTTTTAAGAATTTCTTTTACTTCTCGTAATTCAAATCTAGGAATCTCTTCGATTATAGGAATTTCTATTTTTAGAGCTTCTATATACTTTTCTCCTTTTTCATTTAGTTCTTTCATTATAAATTTCAGTAATTCTTGCTCTAAATCAATTATTGTTGACTCGTCTTCTATAAAGGCCATCTCGACATCCATACTAGTAAATTGATTTAAATGTCTACTTGTATCATGTTCTTCTGCCCTGAAAAAATTTGCTATTTCAAATACCTTTTCATATCCCGCACCAATCATCATTTCTTTATAAAATTGAGGACTCTGCGAAAGGTATGCTTTCTCTCCAAAATAATCTACTTTAAATAAAGCAGTCCCACCTTCTGCCCCCTCTGCCACTATTTTAGGAGTGAATATCTCAGTAAATCCTTTACTAGATAGGAAACTTCTAAATGCTTGAACTAAAATATGCTGAACTCTAAAAATCGAGTTCTCTTTTTCATTTCTTAAGCTAAGAACCCTGTTATTCAAAAGTGTATCTAAAGAAACTTGAAGCTCACTTTTATTAACTTCAATAGGCAGCTCCCCTATTACCCCATTTAATACAGATATACTTTCTACAAAAATTTCATAAGGGTTTAATGAATTTTTTCCTTCTTTAACTATTCCTATGACTTCTACAACTGCTTCATTTGAAATTCCATCTAGTAATATTTCCTTTCCAGCTACACATTGTACTAGTCCGCTCTCATCTCTTAATACTATAAATGTTATATTTTTTAGTATTCTAATTCTATGAATCCACCCTTTTAGCATTATCCTTTCTTCAATCTTCTCACTTAATTCTTTGGCCATTTCCCTTTTCATAATACTTCTCCTTTCTAATGTAAAGAATAATCAATACCATAAACCATGGTATTTTCCTAAAAAACAAAAAAAAAATCTTCACCCCTTTTAGGAGCGAAGATTAAATTTCACGGTACCATCCTAATTAACCTTACTAATAAATCAATAAGTTATAATGCTACTCATAGTTTTGAAAAAAAAAAACCTCTCTCCCTTTGCAAGGAGTGAGGTTATACCCACGGTGCCATCCTTATTAATCTCATTAAATAAGATTATCTCTAAAGCCATATAACGGTGGCTCCCGATTTATCCTACTAAAATTCAAATAAACTTCTCTGAGATGTCTTTCATTAGTATAATCTTATGAAGCTTCCACCACCCTTCACTCGCTAAGAAAATTAGTTACCAACTACTTTTTCTCTTCATAGAATTTTATATTTTTTAAAATTATATCTCTACTTTATATCTATGTCAATATATTCTTAACCTTAAAATATTATAAATTCCTAAAGAGTAAAAAAAACAAAGCTATGAAAGTTTCCTTTCATAGCCTAACATTCAGATTAGTATCTTCTGTTATTTTGTTGTTTCTTTGCTCTTCTGCAATCTACGCATCTTGTTGGTTCGTTATCGAATCCTTTTTCTTTGTAGAACGCTTGTTCTCCTTCTGTGAATACGAATTCTTTACCACAATCTCTGCATACTAATGTTTTATCTGCCATTTCAATTCCTCCATTTTAAAGATCTTCACTGGATTAACAAATTCTCTAAACTGGAGAAAATCATTATCTCATTCAATCTTTATCTTATTTTATTTGTACTATCGTACTTTTTAATAATAGCATACTAATATCAAATGTGCAACTCTTATTTTAAGTATATCTTACTTTTATTTTCTATACCACAGGCTTTTTAATTATTGAAAGAATAATTGCAGTTACTACTGTTCCTGCAACAAGTGCCACAACATATGGTAATAGGTTAGAAACTACATTAGGAATAGCTAACACCCAAATACCACCATGAGGAACTGCTAATCCACAACCAAATGCCATTGACAATCCGCCTGCTACTGCTCCTCCTGCCATTACTGAAGGTATAACTCTTAATGGATCAGATGCTGCAAAAGGTATTGCACCTTCAGATATGAATGATAATCCTAATGCCCAAGCTGCTTTTCCTGATTCTCTCTCAGCATCTGTAAACTTCTTCTTTGCAATTACAGTTGCTAATGCTATTCCAAGTGGAGGAACCATTCCTGCTACCATAGTTGCTGCCATTATAGTTGAAAGTTTTCCTGCTACAAGAGTTGCTGTAGCAAATGTATAGGCTGCTTTGTTTACTGGTCCACCTAAGTCAAACGCCATCATTAAACCTAATATAATTCCTAGTAACGCTGCATTTGTACCCTTTAATCCGTTTAACCACCATGCAAGTGAATCATTAACATATGCTACTGGTCCACCAACTATAAATAACATTATAAGTCCTACTATAAGCGTTGATAATAAAGGCAAAACAAGTATTGGTATTAGACCTTCCATTGACTTTGGAAGCTTAATGTATTTCTTTAAGAATAAAACTACGTAACCTGCAATGAATCCTGCTATAATAGCTCCTAAGAAACTTGAAACTTTTGTATTTAAGAACTCATAACCAGCAACATTCTGTGCTAAGAATCCACCGACCATACCTGGAACTAATCCTGGTCTGTCTGCTATAGAATATGCTATATACCCAGCTAATGCTGGAATCATTAGTGCAAAGGATGCTTTGCCTGTCCAAAATATAGCTCCTCCGATGCTATTTGGAGAATTATAAACATAAATTCCTCCAAAAGCGAAACCTAATGCAATAAGAAGACCACCTGCTACAACGAATGGAAGCATAAAGGATACACCAGTCATTAAATGTTTATATATTCCTGTTCTTGATTCCTTCTCTTCAGCTTTTATTTTATTAACTTTGCTTGATAAATTTTCGCTAACCTTTGTATCTAGTGCTCTTTTTATTAAAGCCTTTGAATCTTTAATGGCATCCTTTACAGGAACCTCGATTAATGGGAGACCTACAAATCTACTTTTATCAACATTTGTATCTGCTGCAATAATTACAGCTCTTGCTTCTCTTAAGTCATCATTAGTAATTACATTTTCAGCCCCTACTGACCCTTGAGTTTCAACCTTTATTTCATATCCTAACTCTTTTGCTGCCATTTGAAGTGCTTCTGCTGCCATATAAGTATGGGCAATCCCAGTTGGACATGAAGTGATTGCTACTAGTTTCATTATAATTCCTCCTTTTTTTATTCAATAATTTACATATAAGTTCGTTATATAGTTAGAAGACCTCTAGAAAATCTTCAAAGCTACCACAATTCATTAGTTGTTCTCTAACTTCTGAATGCATTAATTTTCTTGATATTTCACTTAATACTTTTAAATGAATATTATTAGCTTCTTCTGGTACAGCTATTAAGAAAAATAAATGTGCTGGTTTTCCATCCATAGAATCATACTCAACCCCATCTACACTCTTTCCAAATACAATTGAAGCTTCTATAACAGAGTTACTCTTTCCATGAGGAATTGCTATTCCCATTCCAATCCCAGTTGAATATTCTTCTTCTCTATCTAATACTGCTTTTTTAAATACTGCAGCGTCATTTACCTTATTATCTTTTATTAACAACGCAATAAGCTCATCTAATGCTTCCGCCTTTGTCTTTGATTTCATATCAAAACTTACTCTTTCCTTTGAAAACATATCTCTAATTTCCATAATCTACACGCCTCACATTTCTTTCAGATATTTCTAAAAAGCTCTTTACTTCATCTAAGGTACAAGCTTCCGTCCCTTCTAGCTGTACAGTCGAAGCTCCGCAAGCTTGTGCAAAAGTCAAGGTATCTTTATTACTTAAATTATTTAAAAGAGAATACACTATTGCTGCTACCATAGAATCACCTGCTCCTACAGTACTATTTACTTCTACCTTCAAGCCTTTTGCCGAATAAATTTCATCATCTGTAACATATATTGCTCCTTCAGAGCCTAATGAAACTAAAATCTTTGATACGCCATTTTTTTGGATTCCAATAGCTTTTTCAATTATTTTATTTTCATCTTCTAGTCTTTCATTAAACAGTAACGATAATTCATGATTATTGGGCTTTATTGCATAAGGTTTTTCCACTATTGCTTTCTTAAACAGTTCTCCTTCTGCATCTAATATTGTATAAGCCCCTCTCTCTTTAGCTATCTTTATTAGTTCTGCATATATGTTATCTGAAATACCCTTAGGTATCCCACCTGATATGACTATAATATTTTCTTTTTTGCAATTTTCTTTATATATCTCTATAAATTTTTGTAACTCTTCTTCTTTTATTGCTGGACCTGACTCATTAATATCAGTATTAGTAGAATTTTTATTGTCTACTACTTTTATGTTAGTTCTTGTTTGAGTCCCTATTTCAACAAATTGATGCTCTATCCCTCTATTATCTAACTCTTCTAGAAAAACACTTTTAACCATACCACCTAAAAAACCAATAGCTTTTGATTCTATCCCTAAGTTTTTTAGAACTTTTGATACATTAATTCCTTTTCCTCCAATATCAAATCTCTCTTTAGATGCTCTATTTACAGTACCTAAAGTAAAATCCTCGATAATCAGTGTTCTATCTAGGGCTGGATTTAAGGTTACGGTAATTACCATAATATCATCCCCTTCGTTCTAAGTAGTTATAACTTCAACGCCTACTTCGTTATATTCTTGCACTTCTTGTTCAGTTATTTCATCACTAGTTATAATCATACTTACAGCTTTTACCGGACAAATTACTGAAAATGATACATTTCTAAATTTACTTCCATCAGCTACTACTATAACTTCTCTAGCATTATTCATCATTACTTTTTTTGTTTGTGCTTCGGTCACATTTGGAGTTGTAACACCATCATCTATGGATATACCATTTGCGCCTATAAATGCTTTATCAACTCTAAAATTTCTTAACATTCTCTCCGTTATAGTTCCAACCATTGCTCTTGTACTAACTCTAATAGATCCTCCTGTAACTATGACTTCTATCTGATCATTTGATGATAATTCACCTGCTATATCTATTGAATTAGTTACTATTGTTACTTCTTTAGCTGTTATTCTTTTTGCAATTTCTAGTGTAGTTGTTCCAGAATCTAATATTACAGTATCTCCATCATTTATCATTTTACTTGCATATTCTGCAATCTTTATTTTTTTATCTTTTCTTTCATCTTTTTTATCTAAAAATGATGGTTCATAATTGGTTCTATTATCTACTCCTACAGCTCCCCCATGAGTTCTCATCAAAAGACTTTTCTCTTCCATCTCTTGAAGATCTCTTCTAATGGTAGATTCCGAAACCTCTAATGCCTCTGCAATTTCTATAACCTTAATACTACTTTTCTCTTTTAGCATATTTGATATTATTTGTTGTCTCTCTTGCGCAAACATGATCATTCAAACTCCTTCATTGAATTTATTTGATTAATTATGATTGTTTTTGATTGCTTAATTGTATTTTAAATGATTACATTTCAATTGTCAACAAAATTTCATTCAAAAATAAGAAATTTTAATCACAAATGCTCAATAACTTTCAAAATCATTCATCTTTAACCATAAGTTTCATTGTAAAACAAAAAAAACTCAGCTTCTGCTGAGTTACTTGTCATAATAAAATGGCTCCGCGAAGAGGGCTCGAACCTCCAACCTATCGGTTAACAGCCGAGTGCTCCACCATTGAGCTATCGC